>JBDRSD010000063.1:0-55754 GCA_043825215.1 Nanobdellota archaeon | reverse complement strand
CCCCTCATAAGCAGCCAAACCGTCCTTCTTGTGATTTGCAACAAGTTTGTAGACATACCTTCTGCTAATCTTTTGAATTCCAGCTATACCTGTAGCACTCCTACCTGCCCGAAACTGGGCAATAATCCATTTTCTCTTCTTCTTGGTCAATTGCACCATATATATCACCAAAAAACAAGAATAAGAACAACAAAATCAAATGTGTGAACAGATTATCAAATTGAACAGTTTTTAAAGAATTATTCCCTTGCGTCGTACTGTTCAAGGCTTGTATTGAGTTGTCTACCAACCATGATGAATGTTGCGCGCTTGGAGAATTCTTTAAGGCGTCGTGCGCCGATGTATGTTGCCGTACTGCGCAAGCTTCCGAGGAGGTCAAGGATAAAATCGTTGACATTTCCCTTGTAGGGAATGAGGGAGTATCTGCCTTCTGATGTGCGGTGTTTTTCGACCTTTCCATAATGCCGTTTCATGGCAACGTCGGAACTGGAGCCGTAGCATTCTTTGAATTTCTTGCCGTCTTTTGTGATGAGTTTTCCGCCAGATTGGTCGTTTCCGGAAAAGAGGCTTCCGCTCATGAGAAAGTCTGCTCCGCCGCAAAAGGCTTTGGCGACGTCTGCAGGGTATCTTGCGCCTCCGTCTGACATGATGAGTCCACAGCCGCCATTGCTTCCGATGCCATGGGCCGCATCTGCGCATTCGATTGTCGCAGAAAGCTGCGGATAGCCAACTCCCGTCTTTCTTCTGGTGAGGCACATGCTTCCAGGCCCTATGCCCACTTTTACGATGTCAGCACCTGAGAGGAGGAGTTCTTCTGTCATCTCGTTTGTGACAACGTTTCCTGCGATGATCGTGTGGGAGGGTAAGAGTTTTCGTAATTCCCTGAGTTTCTTGACAACAGATTCCAGGTACGCATTGGGAACATCAAGGCAGATGAAGTTGAAATGCTTATGCAATCCCTTGTTCATAACTTCTTTGAGTTTTGCAAAGTCTTCGTCGCGGATGCCCACACAGTAGGAGACATAGTCTGGCTTGTTGAATTTCGGCAAGAATATTGCCAGTTCTTTCACGTTGTAGAATTTGTGGAGAACAGTGAGCATCTTATGCTGTGCAAGTGCCTCTGCCATCTCGAATGTTCCGCTCGAGTCCATGTTCGCTGCAACGATCGGAATTCCTGTCCATGTGCGATGGCTGTGCAGGAAGGTGAATGATCTCTCGAGAGAGACTTCTGCCCTGCTTGTCAGCGTGCTTCGTTTTGGCCGTATCAGAACATCCTCAAAATCAAGCTTCACGTCATTTTCGATTCGCATGCAAACACCCCAGAAGAAAGTACTCATGCACTGGCTATTATAGTTTTCGGTTGGAAGGTCCACATGAGAAGTGAAGAAAAGATTGTCGTTAAAAAACCTGCTCCGCCAGGATTCGAACCGATGCCGATGGGCTGTCTTGAATTGTTTCAGGCAATCATTTTCTTCGTGGCATTGATAAAATTTTTCGCAGCTTCGACGATGTGCTCTGCTTCTTCCTTGCCTATTTGCGGTTTTTCCAGGCCGTAGCTGATGTCATGGCGTTCAAGCCGATATGAATTCAGCTCATTCAGGAACCGACGTTCAAGCTTGTCCGAGTATTTTTCTTTGAGGTACACGAAGAGGGCATAGTGGCTTTTTTCCCTGATGCCATCCCTGAAGAGAATTGCTCTTCCCGCGTGGAACAATGCAGCATAGCCGTTGAGTATGGTCTCCTCGAACATGCCCAATTCAAGGAGTTTTCTTGCCCGCTCAAGCTTGTAGACTGCAACTTCTATGGACTTATCTGCTTTTCTCTTGTCAGGCGTTTCCTTTTTCAGCAGACCCTTTTCAAGGCATTCATTGACGTCCATCAGACCACCACCGGCATTTCCCCATGAATGCATATCCCGTCGATAATGACTGCGTCATAATATGCCTTGTCGGTCCGGGCTTTTTTTCTCCATTCCTGCAAAGTGAAGGAAGACAATGATACTTCTCTCTTCAGTCTTGTTTCAGCAGACAAAGGCTTGAGCCTCAAAGGGGCCCTTGCTATCACTGCGATATCAATGTCGCTCTGCGGCGAGTCTGTTCCGATTGCTGTCGATCCATACCAGACGATGGAGTGTATTTCAGGATATTTTTTTGCAATCTCTTCGACAAGCCCTGATTCTACTATGTCTGCAGACGTCATGGCAATCTTCAATTGCCTGGTGAGCAGACTTTCATTATCAAGAGAATATTGATGGAGATTTCCTATGATCTTTCTCTTGACGATATTCTTCTCATAAAGGTAGTCAATGCAGCGTTTTGCTGTCGCAACCCCAACATTGGCCTTCCGGGAAAGGGACCTTATGGATTCTTCGGTATCTGTCTCCCGTAATGTCCTGAATACAGTAAAAAGGGCGTATTTTTCAAGCATATCATCCATGGAACGATTGTTCCTTTAAATATTTTTTTATCTTGATTGTTCCACATATAAAACAGTTGTTCCCTCACTGGAACAAACTCCAGCCACCCCCGTCATCAGGATAAAAAATGACTAGCCCCGCCCGGGGGTGGGGTAATGAGATGATCGTGGAGGACTCCTCTTGTCGGAGGATGTATATCACTTGTTATCTTTTTTTTCTTCTTTTGCTTCTTTGAGGTGGAAGTGTTGTGCGAGGAATTTTATGATTTCTGCGAATGATTCTGGTTTTGGGAGTAGGGGTATCATGTCTTCTTCCCAACGATTTTTGAGCTTTTTGGCCTTGTTAAACATCTTTATTATGCTGAATTCATCGCCAGAATCCTTGCATTTTTGTTCTACCAGTTTCATGTTTATTGGCAGGTCATGCTTGATTATCTGGTAGATATCATAATGGTCTCGTGGACGGTTCCTGCCTATTGCTGCCGCGACTTTTTCTGCTATCATCTCTTCTTGTGAGAGTGTGTATATTGTAAATGATGGTATATCTGGGTAAAAGTGAGGTAGGGTGTGACTTTCTGGTTTGGTGAGGAGCTTTCCTCTTTGGTTGAGGTCTATGAATATGGTGTCTTCTTCGCCTGAGAAATTCGTGTAATGGTTTACCATCCGTATGAATCCTTCGACTGATTTGTCCTCTGTTATTTTTGTTATGAATGGTTGTTTTTTGAGGATTCTTGTGAGTTCTGCTTGTTTCTTTCTGACATCTTCAGTGAGGGTGAAATCAATATCCTCACTTAGCCTAGCGTGGTCAAGAAATATTTTGTTTAATGCAGTTCCGCCTTTGAAATAGATTCCTTTGACATCTTTTATGGCATACAGCATTTTTGTGAGGTAGTAGTCTTTGGCGAGCAAGACCTGGTTGAAGTGCGTTCTTGCAACGAGGTCTGCGATGAAGTCCTTATTTACCGTCTCTTCTGGTACCATGCTGCTGCCTCTTGTTTAGGTAGAATCTTGAATGGGTGTCCTTCTACTTCTTTTTTGATTCCTCTATTTATTTTTTCTTTTGTGGTCCTATGGAATACGAAACGAGAGTTCATAATGCTGATTTTTCCTTGTCTTCTTGTCGTATAGATGTCAGTTTGTGCTGGAATCTGGTCTGTGAGTTTCCAGTACTTTGTTGCAGCCCACCCTCCGATAACATAGTCTTTTCCATCACACAGCTCGTCTGCTATTATGAATGGGTGCTCTGACCAGCCTCCGCTTCGGGCTTTTATGGGGATAAGATAATATTTTCTCTTATTTAGTTTGATGATCCTTTTTTTATTTTTCAGGCCAAAGATAAAATCATTGATCTGTTGCACACTGCTAAAGAATTCCTTAATGTCAGTTCTTGTGAAGAAATACTTCTTACTGAATTCTAGGTTTGCAATGACTTCAACTTCCTTTTTTGACAGCGACTCCATTAATAACGCCTAAATAGCCAATTTAGCTATTTTAGTGATACTTCTATTTAAATGTTTCGATTTACAAACTCACACACCCCAACACTCATCAGATCAGACATTCCACGACTTATCCAGGCCCGTTTTCCCAGATAGGGGAAGACATAGTAACGGGCAGAATTTAGGCCTGGAAAACGGCGGAAACGCAAGAATTCTTGCGTATTAGGCATGGATATTGGCCTGATGGGACTGCGTAAACATGATATCAAATAATATCTATTTTTTTACCAAATGCTTCTCGACATTTGAGAATGTCCTTGAGTTGCTCTGTACTCACATTATTTTTTTCCTGGTTCGCTTCCCTTTACTGACCAGACCATTTTCTCGCCAATATTTAGAGATAGTGGCTCGGTTATATGGAATATTACGAGCTACTTCTGAAGCGTTACCATTAAAAGTGGTATGCGCCTCACAAATGACCTCAATTCCTTCTTCTGGTAATCGTTGAGCAGAGTAGTCATTATTTACTTGAAGTCCTGCAGCATCCCACATTTTTCTTACTGTTCTGAATGAACGGTTAAGACCTGAGGCTGCTAATGAAGGATGACCATCATACAAATCATAGGCGTCTAAGATTTCTTGCTTTTCTCGATCATTAAGTATTGGTCCTGACTCTTTTCCCTTTGCTTGCAGATGTTCTTCTTCCCAAATCCTTCGAATAATTGTCCTAGTATAGGGAAGTTCCCTTGTTGCAGCAGAAAGATTACCGTCATATTCATCATAAGCAGAAATGATTCTTGTTCGTTCATCTTGTGATGTGGGATTTCCTTTTACGATATGTTCAAGTCCTTCTTCTTTCCAATATTTTCCTATTGTCCATCTTGAGAACGGAAGATGATTGCTAGCCTCAGTCGCATTCCCCTGATATGTTGCGTGAGAATCTGTTACCATTTTTACCTGAGAAGGGGATAAACCATGACTGCGAGAAGAAGGTAATTTATTGGGAGTGTAAAGGCCTGCTTCTCGCCAATATCTTCTGATAGTCGATGGACTTACGGAGAGGTTCGTTGACGCTTCTCTCGAATTTCCTTGATACGTTTCGAATGCAGATATTATTTCTTCTATCTTCTTCGGGGAATTTCTTATGGTTCCTGATTTTTTTCCCGCAGCATGTCGTTTGGGATCTGCAGGTAATACTTCATCAAGTTGTCCTGACCGTCTCATCGCCTCAAGAAGAGATCTATCCTTTTTCATTAAGTCAGACCTTCGCTTTACGGACAATTCACTTAATTTCTCATTAAAATATGCCTTTGGATTACCATTAAATCGTCGATGTTTATATCCCACCCACTCGATTTTTCCTGACTTTCTCAATGCATTGTAAAAAGGGGGATCACGCAGAGCAATCTGACCTCTTGTTAGATCACCATATTTTGCTCGCAAAAATGTTAGAAGATTACCAAAAAACCTTCTTTCTCTAGGAATTAGGTGAATCTGATCATGATTATGCAACGCCTCATATAAAGCAGGATCAAATTTTCCCAACTCCCACCGTCGTAAATTTCCGTATTTCTCAGGATTCTCTTCCACAATTCTATAAGGATTGCCATCATATGACCTCCTTCTGAACGTAATCTTTAGAGGAGAGAATGAAACTGATTTTATTGGACGCTCAGGCACATACCCATTTGGTGCCAGCAAAACAGCAATCTCTTCAAGGCGTGACTCTATCAGAGAAACGTCAATATCAACTGGTACTCCAAACACAACACAAAAAATATCTGACCTTTCTAACTGAGAGAGAACATTCATTGCATCTGATGAAATCCGTCCATCTAACCTTCGGGTCAAATCTGATAATAGACTCCGTGATTCTCGAGTTTGTTCTCGAAAAGGAGTTACTTCAATAGGCGTTCTTGAATCATCGGGAGAATAAGGAGCGTTAAGCGATCGAAGATGATAAGATTTGTCATCAAACTCCTCTACCAACAAACCAACAGATTCATAGATTTCATCAAATGAACTAATTTCAAGTCTCTCTAACCTGCCCCTCACTATTGATTTAATAATTCTGCTTAACCGAGGTCTTACTGGAAACCAATCCATGACAAATTGAAGCTGCTTCTCCTCATCATTCATATCAATGAGAAACCAAATACAATACTTAAATCTTATTACTAAATCAACTAATTTCATATATACAAAATCAGACATACCCTCAAACATCATCAAGGCCATAAGGTCTTTGGTGATACCACATGAAATTCTTGGATGAAGAATTCTCACTCAGAGAAAAGGAACGACTCCTGAGAGAATACGATTGTCAAAACATAAAAGAGGTGATCAAGACTCTTAAATTCAGGCTTTCTGAAAAAAAGAGTCCCTTAGGATCACCAAAATATACATAGCCCCGGCCGGATTCGAACCAAGATAATGCATTGTATCATTTCCCATGTTATAGTAAATCCCCAAAATTAATGAACAAGTTGGGAGATTTACTAAATAGCAAATCGCAAAATCAAAGTTCCAAAATCAATGCGATTTGCTATTAGATGCAATGAGTGGTGCATTCTTGCATAAAGTCTGTATTCCCGAATAAAGATTCCTTTGTTTGCCAGGAATATTTATAAATGTTGATGGAATAACTGTGTTATGCGACACGGATATAATCTTGTTTTTCTTCGCTTTATCGGGGAGATTGCCCCAAAAGCAAGTGCTGAATGTGCTGTTCTCTCTCTTTGCACAAGATTTGTCTTATGCATGACGAGTGGAACGTGAAAAACAAAAGAGTGTGATTGACAAATGATAATTACAGAAGGGTTGCTTGAAAAAACCGTATCAGGAGATGATGTGAAAGTCACTCTTGTGTATCCACAAAACCCTAAAGATACGTATTGGGGGTTTGAGCGGGCGCTCAAATTCGTGGGTAAGCGTGCCCCGAGTCCTCCTTTGGGGCTGATAACTGTTGCAGGATTATTGCCTGAGAATTACCATTGCTCGCTTATTGATACGAACATTGAGCCTCTCACTGATGAGAGGATTGCAAGGTCAGATATCGTCCTGTTATCCGGGATAATGGTGCAGACGCAATCCATAAGGGAATTGATCCAAAGAATTTCAGCGCAGCAGAAGACAATCCTGTTCGGAGGACCGTATGCGACCAAGTACTTTGACGCAGAAAATGGAATTCTTGATGACATTGTCGATAAGGTTGTATGGGTGCTGAACGAAGGTGAAAACACCGTTCCCTTGGTCATCAATGATCTTCAGCAGGGACATTTAAAAAACATGTATTCAAGAACACCTAATCATGAGAGCCTGGAAAGAATTCTAAAGCAGTTCGAAGGACAAGATGTCGATGCGAAAGTGCTTGATTTTTCTCGTGCAATAGACCCGCCCAGGGCAAGATATGATCTCGTGACAATGGATGCGTATGACTCTATGATACTGCAATTCTCAAGAGGCTGTCCTGGTGGTTGCGAGTTCTGTGATGTTGCGACCTTGTTCGGGCCGAAAACAAGATACAGGCCAAGCCAGGATATTGTTGATGATTTTGGAACTCTTTATACGCTGGGCTGGAGAGGAAATGTTGTCCTTGCAGACGATAATCCGATCGGGATGCCAAAATCTGCAAATGCCATCTTTGATAGAGTCGCCAAGTTTCAGCAGGAAAGGGGACATCCCTTTGCTTTGCATGCAGAAATTTCATTGAACATTGCCAATAACGAGGGTATGTTAAGAAATTATGTGCGGGCTGGCGGACAGGTGATTTTCGTGGGGATCGAGACTCCAAATCCGAAAAGTCTTGCAGAAACGGGAAAAAGGTTCAATGTCAGTTCAGAAGTTGATCCTGAGAGTAAAATTGAAGAGATTGTTGAAAAGGTGAAGATCCTCCAGCGATATGTCGAAGTGACTGGCGGGTTTATCATAGGCTTTGATTCTGATGATGAAAGAATTTTCGGTTGGCAGGAACGTCTTG
Source organism: Nanobdellota archaeon (assembly GCA_043825215.1). Classification (GTDB taxonomy): domain Archaea; phylum Nanobdellota; class Nanobdellia; order Woesearchaeales; family JAHJEM01; genus JAHJEM01. Next base: position 47,921 of record JBDRSD010000063.1, on the reverse strand, counting down.
TGCAAGAGTCAGGCATACCTGTTGCGATGGTCGGGTTACTGAGAGCAGGGCCTGGGACTGCGCTGTATGAAAGGATGGAAGAAGAAGGACGGCTCACGAAGAGTTGCGATGGAAGCAACACCCAAAGTGATACTACAAATTTTCTGACAACAATGGACACGGCTGTCTTGGCAAGAGAATATACTGGGTTGCTGCACAGGCTCTATAGTCCAGACTTGGGAAGCTATTTTGAGCGTGTATTGACGATGTTTGAGCATCAAAGAGGAAGACACTCACGCACTATAAGGAAAAAAGAGGATCTTTTTGCAGTCATGCGGTCTGTCCAGCTGTTTTCGAAGAAAATGGGGCCAAATTACCTGAGATTCTTAGGAAAGACGTTGTTGAAGTATCCTGGCAGAATTTCTGATGCCATCAAATTCGGAATATATGGCTATCATTTGGCTGAGATCACCAAGAATGGCACGTATCAGCATGACCTTTCCGCACACGTACGACTCCAATACGAAGAGTTACAAGGTACACCCATTGATAAACTGAAGAATTCATTAGTAGAGAGGATGCATAGCTATGTCACGACAAAACCCGCAGATTATCAAAGAAGGGTTCAGGATTTTTTGGGAGGAGTGGAGAAAACCATTAAAGGCATGAGTTCTTCAGAAGGCCTGCACTTGTGAGTTGAAGATTGGTTGTTGGAAAGCCCAGTTCTGGAAAAAATGAGATAGCCCCGTCCGGATACAAGAACGTCCAGTTCCGCCTGGACAATACAGAACCCGGTGGGATTTCGCTTCACTCAACCCCACGAAAAAAAACTAGCCCCGTCCGGATTCGAACCGGAGTCCCTGGCTTTCTTCCATTGTCCAAAGGCCAGGATGATTGGTCACCTGTGTTTTGACCGCTACACTACGGGGCTGTAGGGAGCAGTGGTAATATTGCCTTTTTAAAGTTACCTCTCCCTGAATAGGATGATCTGCATTAGGGGGAGTGACGGGTTTTTCTTTCTTCAATCCAGGCGTTGCCTGGTAATTTTTTTTTGCCTTTGGCAAAAAATTGTCATGAATAGATGTCCGTGCGAAGCACGGATAAAGTGCCGCAAAGCGGCAATGTCTAATGAAAAAGAAGACGAAATACCACTTATTCCCTATGTCCTCTTAAGTTTGCCCTATGTTCTATCATACTCGCCCCCTATTTCTACGCAATCCAGGCCTACATTCCTATTGGATATGCGTGAGCCTCTTCTGGTTGAAGAGCTTGTAGATGTCGACGATGATGACTGCGGCAAGGGATGCGATGATTGCAACTAGCCAGGAAAATCCGGAGATGGAAATGGTGTGAAATATCACGTTGAGCGGGGGGATGTAGACGACAAGAAGTACGCCCAGAAACGATATGAACGCCGCGCCGATCAGGTACCTGTTGGCAAAGAGCTTCAGTTTGTACACGGGTTTTCTGAATGAGCGGTAGTTGAATGCGTTGACTATTGCAAAGAGGACCATGGAGATGAGAACAGTTGTCCGTGCCTCTTCAAGACTATATCCGTGGGTGATGAAGTAGTAGTAGATGATAAGGGAGAAGAGGCCAATGACAAGCCCTGTCATGAGGAAGAGTGAGAAGAGTGGTTTTGTGAAGATGCCTGGGTTCTTGCGTGGCTTGATCTGCATGATGTCGTGCGAGTAGGGGTTGAATGCGAGTGCTATTGCCGTGATTTCGTCTGAGAAGAGGTTCATGAAGAGTATCTGGATGGCAAGGAGCGGCAGGGGAAGGCCGAGAATTGCTCCAAGTGTTATGAGGAGGAGCTGCCCGAGATTTATCGAGAGCTGGTAGGTGGTAAATTTTTGCAGGTTGGAAAATATTGTCCGTCCTTCTTTGATCGCATCTACGATTGTCGCGAAGTTGTCATCTTTGAGGATGATGTCTGCTGCTTCCTTTGAGACATCTGTCCCTGCTTTTCCCATGGCGACTCCAATGTGGGATTCCTTGAGCGCTGGCGCGTCATTGACGCCGTCTCCGGTCATGGTGACGACCTCTCCCCGAGTCTTAAGCGCCTTAACGATCCGAAGTTTGTGTTCTGGCCGTACACGCGCGAAAAGCGTTATTTCCTGGACGATGTCTGCGAGTTCTTCGTCTGTCATCTTGTCAAGCTCATCTCCTGTGAGGGCACGGCCAGAAATGCCGATCTCTTGTGCTATGTGTTCTGCAGTGTTCTTGTTGTCTCCTGTAATCATCTTGACAGTGATTCCCGCTTCTTTTGCAACGTGTATGGCATGCTTGACTCCTTCTCTGGGGGGGTCTTCCATTGCAGCAAGGCCGAGAAAAGTCAGGCCATGCTCGATCTTGTCTATATCTGCAGTTCTTGTTTTTTTATATGCGAGGGCAATCACCCGGTAGCCCTGGCTTGTGAGCTGATGGTGGAGGTTTTCGATCTTCTCCTTTTCTTTTGATGTGAGTTTGACTGCCATTCTCTTTTGGATGTGGGTGCTTTTGGAGAGGAGTATTTCGGTAGCGCCTTTGGAATAGACGTAGAGTCCGTCCTTTTCCTTGCAGACGACACTCATCATCTTTCGCTCTGATGAGAAGGGAATCTCTTCTTCGCGCTTGTCTGGGAGGTCTTCTTTGAATACTCCTCCTTTCGCGCCGAGTATGAGAAGGGCAGCTTCAGTTGATGATCCGTGTGGGACGTGCTCTTTTCCTTCCACTTTTTCTATGCGGGAATCATTGCAGAGTGCGCTTGTCCTGAGGAGAAGGTTTGCAGAATGGTCAAGGTTTGCTTTTTTTCCAGCGTAGGTAAACTCCCCATCGATATCATACCCCACACCAGACACATCAAGGATACGCTCATTTGCCCAGATCTTCTTGACAGTCATTTCTCCACTGGTGATTGTTCCTGTCTTGTCTGAGCAGATGACAGTTGTCTCGCCAAGGGTCTCGATGACACTCATCCTGTTGATGATCGCATTTTTTTGTGCCATCCGATGTGCGCCATAGGCAAGAGTAGAGATAAGCACGACCGGAAACCCTTCTGGAAATCCAGCGACCGCAATTGCGATCATGACAATGAGGACTTCAATAAGGGTTTCGTGTGATATGCCGTCTGCTCTGATGAGGATGGCAATTCCAGTTATGATGGCGAAGAAGAGGGCGAGGAGCACCATGTTTTTCGCGATCTTGTTCACTTTCTTTTGGAGGAGGAGTTCTTTTTCTGATGTGGAGATCATGCGTGCGATCTTTCCGAATTCTGTGTTAAGTCCTGTGTGAAGAATTCGCGCAGTGCATTTGCCAGAGACAATGTATGTTCCCATATAGATAATATTGTCTTTAGTAAAAGTTTCGCCTTTAGTTTTTTCTTTTCTGACATCCCTTGATTCGCCAGTGAGGACACTTTCTTCGACGCGAAGCTCTTTTTCCTCAAGTATGAGTGCGTCTGCAGGCACGCGCTCTCCTGTGCGCATGATGATGATGTCTCCTGGCACAAGCTCTTGTGAGAGAATCTTTCTTTCCTTGCCTTCACGGATGACTGTGGTCTCAGGAACGGTCATGTTCCGCAGGGCACGGATAGAGCGTTCTGCTTTGTATTCCTGGAAGAAACCGGAGAGGATGACGATTGCGATGATGACGATGATCGTGTATGCGGTCAGTGTTTTTCCGACGATGAATGAGATGAGTACAGCAAAGGCGAGGAGGTAGATGACGAAGTTCTTCTTGACCTGGCGAAGAAGTATCTTTCCTTTGGAGACATGCCCAAGTTCCCTGATCTCATTTAGACCATACTCCAGTCTCTTATGCTCTACCTCTTTTTGGCTCAGCCCCTGCATCTTGAGAATTCATTAGCGTAGGCCGTTTTTAACTGTTTCGGATTTTTGGGGTTAGTAGTGAGTAGTTCGTAGTGAGGAACGACAACAAACGACGAACGATAAACCAATCAGGGACATTAAGGTATTACCGTGTCAATAGGAGAAGGAGTATTCCCATGACCATCGCAAGGAATATGAGGATGAGTGTTGCAATGATTGATTTTGTGCGCTGGTCCATGAATTATTTTAATGGTTAATTCTTTAAAAATGTTGCCCACTTTATATGAGCAAGCGAGTGAATCGTCAGAATGCATCGAATCCCAGTGATTTGAGGATGTTCTTGACCTCATCAATCTTCTTCTGCTGGTCTTTCTTGTCAGACATACGGACGAACTTGATAAGAAGGGAAGCCAATTCATCTTCTGTGCCGAATTTCAGGATACGGCCATCAGTGATGAAGTAGAAACGAAATTTTTCATAACGCAATTCCTTGATGACGATTTCTGCGACATGCCCGAGTGCCTTGCCTTTGTGGGGCTCATTTTCTAAGGATTTCAGGTGTAGCAATACATCTTCAGATGTTGCTTTGAACCTTTTGAATATCTCTTCCTTCAGGGAAGCGGTTATCATCACTTTTGCCATTTTTTTCGTGCTTGCCTGATTGCTTCATCGATACTCACAGAATCAGATTCGTCGTAGAGGAAAGATAACAAGATGTTCTTTCGTGTCATTTCATACATCTTGGTGATTACATCCTCGTAGGAGTCGCCTGCTTTTCCGAGGTTTTTGAGTTTCTCCTTCAAGTCTTCGGATATGGAAATTGTAGTTGCCATGGAAGTTATGGATATTATGGAATTTATATGTATTTCGATTTTATAAGGCAAGATATACTATTTCCTCGATCCAACAAAATCCGGTTTTGAAACCTTTAAAAAGCTAGGCTCGTTCGCTATTCGCATGATCATCCGTTCTCTTCGGTTGAGGAATATCCGCTCGTATGAAGATGAGACAATAGAGTTTCCTGAAGGCACGATCCTCCTGTCGGGGGATATCGGGTCAGGAAAGACAACAATCCTTCTCGCGATAGAGTTTGCCCTCTTTGGCATCATGAAGGGCGCAGTGTCGGGAAATGCCCTTCTTCGCCATGGAAAGACCGAAGGGTTTGTTGAGCTCGCATTCGGAATAGATGGTAGAGAAGTTATCGTGCAAAGGCGGCTCAAAGGAGGAAAGGCTATCCGGCAGGAGTCTGGTTTCATCGAGATCGATGGTGACAGGATGGAAGGCACGGCAATCGAGCTCAAGTCAAAGATCCTGGAGATCATCGGGTACCCGGACGAGCTGCTCACGAAATCCAAGTCCCTTATCTATAGGTATACAGTCTACACGCCCCAGGAGGAGATGAAGCAGATCCTTCTCGAGTCTGACGAGGAGCGCCTCTCGACCATCAGGCGATTGTTCAACATCGACAAGTACAAGCGGGTGAAGGAGAACACGATAAACGTTTCCAGGGATATCAAGAACGAGCGAGATCTTCTCGCAAGCAAGACCGGACAGTATGATTCCCTCAAGAAAGAGGCTGAAGACAAGGAAGCCATCCTGCAAGCAAAAAAAGGGCATGAAGAGAAACTGCTAAAAGAACTGGTCATTGCGAGAAATCTCATGCAGGAGAGGGCCAGAGATGGGGAGAGATTTGAAGAAGAGCGAAAAGCCCATGAAGCATTAAAGAAGGACATTGCAGTTCTTGAGGCGCGTATGAAGGCGTATGAAGAGGCAATGAAAAGAAATAAAGAGGACCTCTTCGAGCTTGAGGAGGCATTACGGGAAGACATGCCAAAAATCCCTGAAGCAGAAGACCTGCGAAAAGCGATACTTGAGAAGGAGGGCATGATTAAAGGTTTTCAGGATGAGAAGGGGAAAATCCAGGGAACAGCAGGTGAATTCCTGGCGAGAAAGAGGCATTCTGAAGAGGTAATCGAAAATGTCGCAAAGCTTTCCCACTGCCCGATGTGCCTGCAGGATGTGACAGGAGAGCATAAAGCAGACATCAAGAAGAAGGAAGAAGAGAAGATTGAAAAGATAAAAAAAGCCATTTCTGGCATTAAGACAGAGCAGCAGGAGATAGATGCAAAAATAGAGAAGGAGAGATCAAGCCTTCGAGATCTTGAATCGCAGGAGAAGGATTTGCGCGTGCTTCTGATAAAAAAGAAGAATCTTGAGGACAAGAAAAGAAAATCAGATTCAATAAAAGAGCTGATCAAAAAACTTGAGAAGGAGATTTCTCTTGCAAAGGAGAAAAAAGAAGTGTTTGATAAGAAGATCGCATCGTTCAAGGACATTGATAAGGAGATTTTGAAAGCCAAAAAGGACCTAGATCTTGCACGGGAGGATCTGCACAGGCTGGAAGTGGACGAGAGCAGGATCAAGACAGAGATCAGGAACCTTGACGAGACCATTGAAGGAGTGAAAGGAGAAGTTAAGCGCCTTCTCGCAGTCCGGGAACGGATGCAGAAGTTAAGCGATGTCCATCACTGGCTGAATGACTTCTTCTTCGAGTTAACAGACCTTATCGAGAAGCAGATACTCATGAAGGTGTATGGCGAGTTCAATACTTTTTTCGAGGAATGGTTCTCCGTCTTAATCGAGGATGAGGGCATAAAGGTGCGCCTCTCTCCGGAATTCTCTCCAGTGATCGAGCAGGACGGGTATGAGACTGCGTATGAATTTCTCTCCGGCGGGGAGAAGACTGCAGTCGCACTCGCGTACCGTTTGGCGCTGTTTCGCATAGTGAATGATTTCATGGGAGAGGTCAAGACAAAGGACTTGATCATCCTGGACGAGCCGACGGATGGATTCTCGTCAGAGCAGCTTGATCGCGTGCGCGATGTTCTCGAGGAGCTCAGGGCAAAACAGATCATCATCGTCTCGCACGAGCAGAAGATGGAAAGCTTTGTCGAACACGTGATACGGGTTGTAAAAGCGGATCATGTCTCAAGGATCAGCTAAGAATTCTTCCGTTTCAAGAAGGGAATGGCACAGATTCCCAGTCCGATGAATGAAATCGCATAATAGATGTGCTCCCGTGCCTTATACATGTCTGATTCGAGAAGGCCGAAAAGGACTTCCGGCTTTCCAATTGCACCCTCATAGCTTTGGATCATACACAACCGGTCTACATATTCCTCGTATGTCGTGTTTGCAGTATCCGGGTCGACTATCTTATATCTCCCGTCGCGCTCGATCAATAAGCTCTCTGCAAGAAGCTCCTTTTCAAGAGTCCTTGCATCGATTATGTCTGCGCGCTTGTCTATCGCCCGCCAGTTCACCCTGCTATAGAGAGCCCCAGTGATGCCTGCAAGAGAAATAAGCCCGCCAACAGCACATGCGATGAGTCGTTTCATGGGATAACCAGCAAAGAAACAAGGATGAGTTTAAATGCCTTGCGAGGAAAAGCAGCTGCTCAGTAAGCAGTTAGCGGCATTCTTATCCCTTGTTATCCAAGCTACACTACAGCCCCGAGAATCGGAGAAAAAACAGATTTGTAAAAGATTGCTGGCAAATGTCTGGATTCGAGTAAAATATCGATTTATCGCAATTTCATCTTAATCCGATATTTTCTTCTTTTTTGATATAGGCCCAGCTCTTTTTTGCTGCTGTGCCATGCCCCATTGATCTTGACAGCAGACAATGAACCTCTGCGAGCAAGAAGGCTGAGGTATTCCTGAGAATAGTGTGTCTTCAGTTCAGACAATGGCACCAGATCCTTCTCGGCAGTGGATCTCTCAAATGCGTTCAGATAGAGCATGAGTGATTCTTCAACAGCCTTGCCGATGAAATCAACAAATGGATTCAAGTCTCCAAAATGTGCCTTTTCTAAGCAATCAATGTACTTCTTACGATCCTTATTGCGGATTATCACTGGCGGATAGCCAGCTTTCATCAGTATGAGATTGCAGAGCAATCTGGCTGTTCTTCCATTGCCATCCACAAAAGGATGGATTCTTGCTATCTCATGATGTGCCCATGCTGAGAGCTCGATTGGATTAAGCTTCTCTGGATTCTTGTTGATGACATGCATGAGGTTAAGTATCTCTGAATACACCTTATGGGGGGGAGTTGTCTTCAGCCTTGATCCCAGGATCCTGTTCTGGCTCGTCTTGTATCTGCCAGCCCAGAAATCAGAGATGCCTTTGAGTGTGATGCGATGCAATGTCAGCATATCTGCCTCCAACAAACGTCCTTTTGTCTTCTGTTCTATCCAAGTGAGAGCTTCTCTCTGATTCGTGATGTCAAGATGCTCTCTCAGGCTTTTCCCACCTATTGTTATTCCTTGACCCAGGATGAGTTCTGTCTCTTGCAGGGTTATTGTGTTTCCCTCGATAGCTGTGCTATTGTAGATGTATTGGATTGCGAATTGCTCTTTGAGCTTCTGCAATTGCAGCTTATCAAAAGGCTTGTGCCTATTCAGGTCCTTTGTCTTTTCAATAATCCTTTTGTACAAAGCAGCATTGATCATGATGTTGATATTGATAATTCATATTTAAATATATCGGTTGCATAGATATTTTAGTTATGCCGATATTTTATCAACAGTGATTGGCAACCAATTCACAGATCGTGGACAGATAGCATAGGCAAGAGATGCTTGAAGTAATTTTACAGAATGCCTGCAGAGTTCTTGAATATGGGGCTGCAAGGATACAGGAACGCAGCCTTTCGCCGCTGATAAGCGACACCCAGTGGAACATTCTCACATACGTTCGAAGTTCCACGAAAAAACTGGGGCTGCGAGGATTCGAACCCCGGTTGGACCCATTGTGGAAGCACAAACATAGGCTTTAATGCCACCCCAAGGGCCAGTGATAGTTGCTCACAGAGCAACCCAGGCAATTCTGGATTGCCGCTGGCCAAGCTACACTACAGCCCCATTGTTCTTTAAGAAAATAGTCCTTTTTTTAAAAGTGATGTTTTTAAAAAAGAAAAAAAATGAAAGAGATTATACGCACCTGCCTACACTGCAACCTGTGTAGTTCGTCTGGTTTCCTCCTGAGCAGCTTGTGGCAAATCCATACTGATAATTGCCACCACAGTAGTACTCATAGAGTTGGTCTGAGTCGACGCAGAAGTCAGTATAGTTGTAGGTCTGGTTGATGTAAAATCCAGACACAGTTCCAAGTACTGGAAGGTTGATTCCGCCGTCGGTGTCGCTGCAGGAATTAGGTTGTGGGTCGCAGACACCCGCGGTACATCCCCAGTTGCAAGCTTCGACTAGTGTTGGTGTCGTGTCGTACGGGCAGGCTCCACCTGAGCAGTAATAATCTAGGTAGTCCTGGTAGACGTTGTCATAGAGGCAGTAGTTCGTGCCGTAATAGCCATCAGATGCATCACAGTCTTGAACAACTTCAGGCACAACCTGGCTGTCACAAATACCGCTTCCGCAGGAGTAGTCAGTCAGGTCTTTGTAGACGACATTTCCTGTGCAGTAGTTGCTGCCGTAATAGTCTGTTCCGCAACTCTGGTCTGTGTATGCCCAGTATTTGGTATTGCACCAGTATTCCCTGAGGTTTCCTGAATCGATGCAATAATCACCATAGCTATAGGGAACCTTGTTGTAATTCCCGCTTACCGTCCCAAAGGTAAAGGGTAAGTTGCCGCCATCTGTGTCGCTGCAGCTGTACTTCGGTGCTGCAAGGACAACAGTAGAGACCATTGTTGCCATTACTACATATAGCAATAGTTTGTTCATGTTATGTACCTCCAATATTTCAGTGTATAAATGGAATACATTCACTTATCAATATTTCCTGTCATTGATAAGTTAGGAATACATAAGGAAAATCCGAGGTAGAAGAAGAGTATTGAAAGAGCAAGAACAGAAAAGTTTAAATACTCATATACTTGCAATTTCTGTATTAAATTCCAAGGGTGGACTTATGAAATGCAGGCAGTTCGGGATTCTCTTTCTGTTCTTATCTATACTCCTAGTAGGGACTTCTGCGACAGAATTCAAGATCACACAGCTCAATACGAGCATTTTCAAGGATGGGGTGGCGACCTACCAGATATCAATCATTAATGATGCGGATTATGTTGACCGCTTCCAGGTATTTTCGCATTCTGCCAGGTTCATCATCCAGATCGACCCAAAGCCAGAATCGTTTAATATCGATGCGGGATCTTTTGAATCGTTCATCATAACAGTCACGCCAAAGGATGTCGTCGGTATCGGCCCGTATGCTGTTCCTGTCAAGGTGAAGTCTCTTGTGACTGACACTCTTTATGCTGTTTCCTTGCCTATCAATATTAAGGATTCTAATCTTCCTGAAGGGGTCTATCCGCCGAACCCGAGCCTGACTCTCACCTTTCCTCCCAAGATCGATCCTCGGGAAAAATTGCGAATCAACATCAATCTGAGGAACAGGAACCCTCGCGACCTTGATGAGGTTGCGGTCGTTATCGAGAGCAGTCTCTTCCAAAAGACGTATACGACAACGCTCCTTGGCATGGAAGAGAAGGGTAACGAGCTCATCTTTGACCTTGACCCGTTCCAGAAGCCAGGGATTTATGCGATAACGGCAAAGCTCATCTTCGAGAACAAGAGCTATGCTGAGGAAGTGAAGAATTTTGAGATTTTGCGGTATTCGAACCCTGAAGAGATCCCGACTGTGACAAAGGAGCTTTTCAAGACGACGACAGCGTATTCCTTTATCAATAACGGAAATGATGCGGATACGATAGAGAAGAATGTTAATTCAAATTTCTTCCGGAACCTTTTCATCACGACTGAACCAAAGGCGACGAAGGTCAAGGGTGATCTTACCTGGTCATTCAGCCTTATGCCAAAAGAGGCTTATACCGTGACTGTTGTTGAGAACTATCGCGTTCCGATAATAATCCTTCTCGTCATTATTGTCATTGTGGCGCTCTATTTCATCCTAAGAAGCCCAATCATCTGCTATAAGGATGTGCACTTGCATCCCTCAAAAGAGGGTGTTTCTGATATCAAGGTAAAATTGCTCATTAAGAACAGGACAGCGAATAAGATCGGGAGTATCAAGATCATTGATCGCATTCCTGCGATTGCCGAGTTTGTCAAGACTGATAATCTGGGGACGATGAGCCCGACAAAGATAATCCATGATTCCAAGAAAGGGGTCATTGTGCGGTATGACCTGCACCAGCTTGATCCGTATGAAGAGAGGATCATCACCTATAATATCAAGTCGAAATTGAAGATTGTCGGCGGCCTCAGCCTTGGTCCTGCAAAGGTGAAGTTTGATTCTGGAAAGGGAACAGAGAGAAAGACCTATTCGAATGAAGTGGATATCAAGACACGCCATCAAGGAGCGTGAGTAATTCCTTGTGGTTTCTTATTCTTGTTATTGTCTTTGGAATGCGGGAGTCTTCGTTTGTTGGGTCTGGGGAAAAGTAGATGAACGCGCATTTTGCAGCAGTCGCTGCCAAATAGTCTGTGTATGCGTCTCCGATGTAGATACAGTTCTCGGGTGAGAAGTTTCCTGCTTTCTTGAAGGTGAGGAGAAGCGGTTCTGCGTTCGGTTTTCCCTTGGCATACATTTCCCTGTAGACATAGTTGTTGCGAAGGGAATGCAGTCCGTCAAGGTTCTGAAAGATCTTGTCGACGAAATCTTTTGTCGAGGACGTGCAGACCCAGACAGGGTGTTTTTTTGAGATCTCTAAAAATGTCTCTTGAAAGGATGGGAAAAGATGTATCCTGTCTGTATGCTTGAGAACGTATTCGTGATTGAGGGCGACGAATGCATTGATGCGTTCTTCGTCTTTTGTTTTGAGGAGTTGGGCTGCGATTTCGTTTATGGGTCGTCCGGCAAGGTCCCGGAGTATCTTTTTGTTGATGGGTATGAAGAATGCCTCTGCTGCGATGCGCCAGCCTTCTTCATGGAGGTCCATGGAGTTTATGACAGTGCCATCAAGATCGTAGACGATGCATCGTATTTTTTTGAAGTCGATCACGAACTAGCCGGGTTGCAACTTATTTAAGAAGTTATGCATTTGCACGATACGGATTTGCACAATATTTATAATTGCAATCGAGTTGCTATAGTTCCATGAAGGAGAAAGTATCGTTGATTCTTGACAAGGAGACGTGGCAGGAATTCAAGAAGCACTGCCATGATCACGGGTTCAATTTCTCGAGGAAGATTGAGATTCTCATCAGGAACGAGCTTAACCAGAAGCCGCGTAAGGAAAAGCGCACGCAGGAGATCATGGAGATGCTCGCAGAATTGATATCAGAGAAGTCTGTGGATAAACGAGAATCTGAGAAAGGAGTTGAGGGTAAAGAAAGTCCCCGGCCGACTGACCTGAAGAGCCTCCAGGAGCGCTATCTTGAGAAGAGAAGAATGAAGAAATGATTTTCCCAAATATTTAAAAACAACCACCTTCTCCAGAGGAATAACCCCTCGTAGCTCAACGGTACCTTGCGAGAATCGGTTTTCGTATGGCGAAAAAGAGCGTTCGGCTGTAGACGTCGTATGACGAGCCCTTCGGGCATGGATGAAATGCGACCAGCCGTCACCGAAAGGTTCCCGGTTCAAATCTGGGCGAGGGGATATTTATTTCTCGTCAGAAATCAATATTCCAACAAATGATTTGAACTGGGCATCGTGACCGCAGTCACGTTATGTCCGGTTCAAATCTGGGCGAGGGGAGTTTTCTTTTCGTGGGATTTGATCTGTACATATCTTTTGCAAAGATTCTACAATTTAATTTTTATGGAGTTCTTCGTCTTTTCTTTCAAGAATGACTTTTCCGCCTTTGCCGGAAATCAAGTCGGGCATTGCCCGGCATATGCCAAGACTTTCGTCTTGGTTTTATCTGGGCGATGCGCAGATGATATTGCCCAACTGGGCAACTGGTGTTCTTGAAACAAGTTCCCCCCCTGTTCTCTTCCTCCCTCTTTCTCTTCGTTCTCCTTCTCATCCTCACTTGTTCTCTTTCCTCCCTTGTTCTCTTTCCTCCCTTGTTCTCTTCCTCCTCTGTTCTCTTCCTCTTTCATTCTCTTTACACCTTCTGCCCTTCCTCTTTCATTCTCTTCCTCCCCTGTTCTCATCCTCACTTGTTCTCTTCCCTCCCTTGTTCTCTTCGCACTTCTTCAATTCGTTCTTCTTCAATTAATGTGGTTCTTTGCCTGATTGCAGGTCCGCTTTCCAGTATCGTTTTTCCAGGCCATATTTTCCAACCATCCTATTTTTGTGCCACAATATTTTTAAACTTTAAAATATAGGGATATATTGTTTTTATGTTTGGAGGGGTTTTGATTAGGACATAGAGGAATGGAACCGTAAGGTTTATAAAGGGGCTGCATTTTCTTGGTCTATTGCGCACATGGATAGACGACAGGGGGCTGGATTGCACATGACAACATTTTCTGACAAAGAAAAAAATCCGCTCCTATTATACCTTTCACGCTCATGCCCTGGTAGTGTAGTTCGGCATTGCATATGCAACGGAAACTATCATGAAGCCCTGTCGAGACAGGGGAGGTCATTGGCCTTTTCGTCACAATAAGGCTTCGACCCGGGTTCAAAATCAGCGACCGGCAAGCAACCATTAGCTGCGTTCGGGTCCCTGACTGAAAGTCCCGGCCAGGGCGTACCCCTTTGGGCCGGTAGCTCAGCCTGGACGCTAGAAATGCGAGGCACTAGAGCACTCGACTTTTAATCGAGTGGTCGCGGGTTCGAAAACAGCGGTATGCTGCCGATTGTCCCGTCCGGCTCATCATAATCAAAAAAATGGCAAAACCCTCCGTCACCCATCAATTGATACCTGAGCATGCGAAGCTCTCTGAGAAGGACAAAAAAGAGCTTTTTGAGTCGTATAACATCACGTTCCATCAGCTTCCCAAGATATACAAGGCTGATCCTGCGATTTCCCATCTTGAGGTCAAGCCTGGCGATGTGGTCAGGATCAAGAGACCGAGCATCACTGCAAAGATGACGGTGTTCTATCGGGGTGTGGTATGATGCAGCGAAGGATTCTCATGCAGAAGTATTTTGAGGAGAATTCTATCGTGAAGGCAGGCATCGACTCATTCAATAATTTCATCGAGAACGAGCTCCAGGCAATAATCGAGGAGAATAAAGAGATCGAGCCGACGATCATCCCGCCAAATGTCGAGGAGTTCAAGATCCGCCTGGATAAGATCTGGGTGACAAAGCCCGAGATCATCGAGGCTGACGGGTCGAAGCGGGCAATCTTTCCTGTTGAGGCAAGGCTTCGCAAGCTTTCGTATTCTGCTCCTGTCTTTATCGAGATTTCCTCCATCATAAATGGCGTGCAGCGCGAGTCTTTCAAGACGCAGATCGCAAACATCCCAATCATGCTCAAGTCAAAGTTTTGCCATCTCCACGGGCTTTCCCGCGAAGAGCTCATCAGGCATGGCGAGGATCCTGATGATCCTGGCGGGTATTTCATCATCAACGGGACTGAGAAGTGCGTGATCACGATCGAGGACCTCGCGTCGAATAAGATGATGGTGGAAAAGACCCCGCTCGAAGTGTCTGAGTATTCTGGAAAGTTATTTTCTGAGAAGGGATCGTATAAGATTCCTCATATCATCGAGAAGATGAAGGATGGCATCTTCAATATCACGTTCACGCGCGTGAAGCGCATTCCCTGCATTCCAGTCATAAAGGCCCTCGGTCTTGTGAAGGATGAGGAGATCATGAAGTTCATCAGCCTGTCTGACGAGGCAAGCGTGTACTTGAACCTGTACGAGTTCATGGACCTGAAGAATGAGGAGGACGCGCTCGACTTCATTGCCAAGAAGGTGGGAATCACCCAGTCCAAGGAGATCAGGCTTGAGCGCATGCATGATATCTTGGACAAGTATCTCCTGCCGCATCTGGGAACGACAAAGCAGGATCGCATCTACAAGGCCTACAATTTGTGCAAGCTTTTGAAGCAGTTCATCGTCTTTGTCAAGTCGGGTAAAGTGAAGGATGATAAGGATCATTACAATAACAAGCGCCTGAAGATGCCAGGAGACCTTCTTGCGGATCTCTTCCGGGTGAACCTGAAAGTCCTTATTGGCGATCTCCTGTATAATTTCCAGCGCATCGTAAAGCGTGGAAAATTCCCGAGCCTGAAGGTCATCATCAGGGAAAAGCTTCTGACCCAGAGGATCTATTCGAGCATGGCTACAGGCACCTGGGTGGGCGGGAGGAAGGGAATCTCCCAGAGGATTGAGCGGTTGAATTTCCTGCAGACAGAGTCGCACCTGCAGCGCGTGATATCTCCCCTTTCAACCACGCAGGAGAATTTTGAGGCGAGAGCCCTTCACCCGACGCATCTGGGACGGCTTTGCCCGAATGAGACTCCTGAAGGGACAAACATCGGCCTGAGGAAGAACTTTGCGCTTCTCGCAAGTGTTACGCCAGGCCTTGATGATAAAGAAGTGATCCAACAACTAAAAAAATTCGGCCTTGAGCCAATGAAGTGATACTATGACCGAAGTCTATCTTGATAACCAGTTTGTCGGAAGCGTGAAGTCAGGCAGGGATTTTGCTGAAGGCATCGTCTCGGCAAGGCGCATGAACAAGCTTCCGCCGACTTTGAATGTGTTTTATGATGATGGGAATGATAAGGTATTTGTCGAGGTCTGCAAAGGCAGGTGCATACGGCCCCTTATCGTGGTGAAGGATGGAAAGCCGCTTTTGACTGAGCGCCACATTGAGCAGCTGCAGAAAAAGGAGCTCTCCTGGAGTGACCTCATCAAGCAGGGTGTGATCGAGTATCTTGATTCTGCAGAAGAGGAGAACGCGTACGTTTCTTTTTTTGAGGATGACTTAACGCCAGAGCATACGCATCTGGAGATCATGCCGCTTGGCATTGTCGGCATCACGACGTCTCTTGTCCCTTTCGGGAATTATGATCATGGAGTCCGCCTGACCCAAGGGTCGAAGAACCAGAAGCAGGCGATCGGCTTTTACACTGCAAATTATTTCAATCGCATGGACATGGATGTGAACCTTTTGCACTATCCCCAGGTTCCCATCGTTGGGACGTTGATGGATGAGGTGCTCGAGTATAGCAAACACCCGTCCGGGATGAATGTGACGATTGCGGTCATGTCCTACCAGGGATATAATATGGAGGATGCGATTGTCATCAACAAGGGAAGCATTGACCGGGGGCTTGCGAGAAGCACGTATTATCGCCCGGTCATAAGCGAGGAGCTTCGGTATTCTGGCGGCCTCATCGATGAGGTTGCGATTCCTGACAAGGATGTCAAGGGCTACCGCTCTGAGCATGATTACCGCTTCCTCGAGGAGGATGGTATCATATTCCCGGAAGCGCAGGTCGCTGAGGGGGACGTGATCATCGGAAAGACGTCTCCTCCCCGTTTCCTTTCAAGCCTTGACGAGTATAATCTGGCTTCGAGCAGCAGGCGCGAGTCTTCCATGAGCCTGAAGCATGGTGAAAAGGGCATTGCTGACTTTGTGCTCATCACAGAGAACGATGAGGGCAATAAGCTCATCCAGGTGAGGCTTCGGGACCTTCGGATCCCGGAGATCGGGGATAAGTTCACCTCCCGTCACGGCCAGAAAGGGGTCATCTCCCTTGTCGTTCCTGAAGCGGACGTGCCCATTACTGCTTCAGGCATCAAGCCTGATATCATGTTCGGCCCCCATGGCATTCCGTCGAGGATGACGGTTGCGCATCTGATCGAGATCATTGCTGGAAAGACTGGCGCCCTCTCTGGCAGGCCAATCAACGGAACCATCTATGAGAGCGAGTCTGAGGCAGATATCAGAAATGAGCTTCTCTCACTGGGTTTCCGTGAGAATGGGACTGAGCTCATGTACAACGGGACGACGGGTGACGTGTATCCTGCAAGGATCTTTGTGGGAAGCATCTATTACTTAAAGCTCAAGCACATGGTCGCGAACAAGGTGCATTCTCGCGCGCGCGGCCCCATCCAACTCCTGACAAGACAGCCGACCGAAGGCCGGGCAAAAGAGGGAGGCCTCCGCCTTGGAGAGATGGAGAAGGACACGTTTGTCGCGCATGGCGCAAGTCTCCTCTTAAAGGAGCGCTTTGACTCAGACAAGGTCATCATCCCGATAAGCGAGGAGTATGGTCTTATGGGCTATCATGATTCAAGAAAGAACAAGAGCGTCGGGCCAATCCAGTTCGAGAATGATGAGGTCTCGAATGTGGAGATGTCGTACGCGTTCAAGCTCCTCTTGGACGAGCTCATGTCCATGACTGTGTATCCGAAATTGAAGCTCGAAAGAAAATTTTAATGAATATTGACTATGGAAATTCCTTCACAAAAAAAGATTGCACGGATTGAATTTGGCATCATGAGCCCGAAGTTCATCAAGGATATGGCTGCGGCAAAGGTCGTGACTCCTGAACTGTATGATAAGGAGGGGTATCCTGTCGATGGGGGTCTCATGGATATCCGCCTGGGTGTCATCGATCCGGGCCTGAAGTGCAAGACCTGCGGGAATAAGCTGAAGGAGTGCCCTGGTCATTTCGGTTATATCGAGCTTGCAAGGCCAATCATCCACATCAGTTTCATGGGTGTCATCATGGACCTCTTGCGATCAACGTGCAGGGAGTGCTCAAAGATCCTTATCCCGAAGAACAGGATTGACAAGTACAAGGCCCAGCTTGCCGAGGTTGCCGAGACTGGCGGATTCACCCATACGAGAAAGCTCATTAAAGAGATCATCGCGGCGTTGAAGACACAAGGGAAGTGCCCGTATTGCAATGCAAAGCAGTTTAAGATAAGCCTTGAGAAGCCTTCGACTGTCATTGAGAATGAGAAGCGGGTCTCACCTATTGAGATTCGGACCCGCCTTGAGAAGGTCATGGATGCGGATCTTGAGCTTTTCGGCATCAATCCGAAGTCTATCAGGCCGGAATGGATGATCCTGACGGTATTGGCAATCCCTCCGGTGACGATGCGCCCGTCGATCACGCTTGAATCTGGTGAGAGGAGCGAGGATGACTTAACGCATAAGCTCGGGGATATTGTCAGGATCAATCATCGCTTGTTTGAGAATATCAACGCTGGCGCTCCAGAGATAATAATCGAGGATCTCTGGGACCTGCTCCAGTATCATATCACGACATTTTTTGATAATGAGGTTGCCCAGCTTCCTCCTGCCCGTCATAGGGGTGGCCAGCCCTTGAAGACGCTCACTGCGAGGATCAAGTCAAAGGAAGGAAGGATCAGGCATAATCTTGCGGGTAAGAGGACAAACTTCTCTGCGAGGACCGTCATCTCCCCTGACCCGAAATTGCAGATCAATGAGGTCGGCGTTCCTTTTGTGATTGCGATGAAGCTCACTGTCCCTGAGCGGGTGACTGAGTGGAACAAGGAGTACCTGAAGAAGTTTATCGAGAAAGGCCCACACCAGTATCCTGGCTCTAATTATATCATCCGCCCGGATGGGAAAAGGAAGAAGATAACAGACGAGACAAAGGAGCAACTTCTTGAGGAATTGCAACCTGGTTTCCTGGTCGAGCGACATCTTATGGATGGCGATGTCACTCTGTTCAATCGTCAGCCGTCCTTGCACAGGATGAGCATGATGTGCCATAAGGTAAGAGTCCTTCCAGGGCTTACATTTAGGTTGAATCCTGCGGTTTGCGCACCTTACAATGCAGACTTTGATGGTGATGAGATGAATCTGCACGTTCCGCAGACTGAAGAGGCTCGTGCTGAGGCAGAGATCTTGATGGAAGTCCAGACACAGCTCATCAGCCCAAGGTATGGCTTATCGATTATCGGTTGTAACCAGGATGCAATCTCTGGAAATTATATTCTTACTCAACAAAGTTTTAAGGTCAAGCGCGAAGAAGCGGTTGACATGCTTGCAGCGATTGGGATCGATGAGTTCTCAAAGCTCTCGAATAAGGGAGAGGTCACGGGAAAGGACATCTTCTCTTCGGTTTTGCCGAACGATTTCAATTTCAAGGGGCTCTCTCGCCTGTATAAGAGCCAGCCTGATCATCCTGATGCTGTTGTCGAGATCAAGAACGGAAAGCTCATCTCAGGCATCATGGACAAGAACAATCTTGGCGAGGGGTCAGGCCTGCTGCTCCGTAACCTGCATAAGAAGTATGGGCAGGAGCAGATGGTTGACATCCTTGGGAAAATCTATCGCCTGGGCATAGAGGTCCTCTTCAGGCACGGGTTCTCTGTCGCAATCTCTGATATTGATCTGAAGGATGAGACGAAGACAGAGATCCAAAACATCCTCACTGAGGCATACGAGGAAGTACAGTCCTTTATCAATAGCTTCCAGGATCAGACCTTGGACGCCATGCCTGGGAGAACGATTGACGAGACCTTGGAGCTTCGCATCCTTGAGCGGCTGAACCGGGCAAGGGATGATGTGGGCAGGATTGTCTCTGCAAAGGCGGATCCGAATGCGGATATCCTGAAGATGGTGCTTGCCGGAGCGAAAGGCAATCTGATCAATCTTGCGCAGATGTCTGCGTGCGTTGGCCAGCAGGCGCTTCGCGGCCATCGCATCACAACCGGCTATAAGGACCGTTCACTTTCCTGTTTCAAGAAGTTTGATCTCGGGCCTGCTGCCCGCGGATTCATCAGGAACGGCTTTAAGGACGGGCTTCGCCCGCATGAGCAGTTCTTCATGGCAATGACTGGACGGGACTCTCTTATGGATACTGCGCTTCGCACACCAAAGTCAGGATACTTGTACAGGAGGCTTGCGAATGCCCTGCAGGACCTGAAGGTCGAGTACGACTTCACGGTCAGGGATGCGTCAGGACGGATCGTGCAATTCCAGTATGGTGAGGATTCTATTGATGTCTCGAAGAGCGAGGCAGGAAAGATCAATGTAAGAAAAATTGTGCATTCCATGGAATGAAAATGGCAAACGACATATTTGATGAGTACGAGGAACTGCTCCCCCTGTCCATTGTGGATGATGTGAGAAAGCATACAGAGGGGTTGGCAAAGACAAAGGTCAAGAAGATCCTTGAGGAAGTGCATAGGGAATACCGCCAGTCTTTGGCTGAGCCTGGAGAGAGTGTCGGGATAATCAGCGCTGAGTCTATTGGAGAGCCAGGCACCCAGATGACATTGAACACGTTCCACTTTGCAGGCGTTTCCGAGATGAACGTCACAACAGGCCTTCCGCGCCTGATCGAAATCCTTGACGGCAGAAAGGAGATTTCTACCAAGATGATGGAGATCCGCCTGAAGAGCCCACATAACAAGGGCAAGGACATAAAGGAGATCGCGAAGGCAATCAAGGAGACCAAATTCGTGGAGTTCATCGATGTGATTGATATTGACATGCTTGACCTGACCATGGTGATCAAGCTTAATGATAACATTTCTGAGACTGCCGCAAAGCTTGCGAAGATACTCGACAAGTCTGTGAAGGGATTCTCATTCCGCGTGGATAAGGACAATAAGATCATCGTCAAGGGAAAAGCTAAGGAAGAGAACCTAAACGCCCTCTACCGCCTGAAGGAGAAGGTGAAGGACGTGTACATTTCCGGGATAAAAGGGATCACCCAGGTCCTGCCTGTGAAAAGGGATGATGAGTTCATCATCATGACTGCAGGATCCAACCTGAAGGAGGTCGCAAAGCTCGACTTTGTGGACATGGAGCACACGATGACCAATGACATCTTCGAGATCGAGAAGATGTACGGTATCGAGGCTGCCCGCCATGCGATCATCAACGAGATATTGAAGGTCACCCGCCCTCAGGGAATTGAGATCGACATCAGGCATATCATGCTTGTCGCAGACACCATGTGCATGTCAGGCAAGGTCCTTGGCATCAACAGGTATGGCATTGTCAAGGAGAAGCCAAGCGTCCTTGCGCGCGCCTCGTTTGAGACGCCGATAAAAAACATCATAAATGCAGGTTTGACTGGAGAAGTGGACTACCTGAACAGCGTTATTGAGAATGTGATGATCAACCAGCCGATCCCGACAGGAACAGGGCTTCCCCAGCTTGTCACAAAAAGGAAATGAAAATGAAAGCGATTGATGAGATCAGGAAGAATTTAGGGTCGAAGAACATGCTCATCGGAGAGCGCGAGACTATGAAAGCTGCGCTGATGGGAAAGATCAAGAAAGTCTTTATTGCAAAGAACTGCAAGGCAGATGTGAAGAAAGACTTGTCTCGCGCGCAAGGCATTTCTGGTTTTGAGCTGGTGGAGCTTGAGATTGCGAACGAGGAATTGGGAACATTGTGCAAGAAACCTTTTGCTGTTTCTGTCATTGGTGTCACCGCATGAACAGGATACTCTACACTGAAGAGACGCTTCGGCTCATGGCATTGTTTGAGAAGGTGACGAGCGCACAGCTCAAGGATTGCTTTTTCTTGCGGGAAAAGATCATCTTTCTCGTCGATGAAGGCGAGATTGGGCGAGCGCTTGGCAAGAACAAGATGAATGTGACAAAGCTTGATCGGCTTTTGCAGCGCAAGTTCAAGATCGTCGAGTACAAACCTGAGATGCTCCAGTTCATCGTGAACATCATGGCACCACTTAAAGTGCTGGAAATACGGGAGGAGAATGGGATTGTGACTGTGTCCGGCCCTGACGAGAAGACGCGAGGACTCATGATTGGGGCAAAGGCCCAGAACCTGCGCGAGTATGAGAAAGCCATCCAGAAGTTCTTTCCTGAATTGAAGGAGATTAAGGTCATTTAATTGAATGAGACATTTCTTTGGGGAAAACCCAATCATCAAAATCAATGAGGTAAATTCTTTTCTTTTTGTTGCTCCATAAGACATTGGTTGTTGGTCCTGTTTCCCTTGCTCTAATCCCCAACTGGTCCAGTTTTGCCTTTTCTATTGCATATTGGTCTCGTAATTCTTTAATAGGGACTGATTGTAAATCGTTCTCGAGAATCTCTATGATCAGACCCTTCTTGGTTTTACCTGCCCAGGACAATACTATGGATTTTTTAATAGAATCCATTCTGACGAAGCCCAATTTTTCTTGAATATCACTTGGTACAAGGAAATCTGCAATACCAACGTAACGTGGTACTGAGATACCGAGTTCTTTAATGACTCTTGCTTTTTCTAGCTCTTTTTTGATAAATTCATTATTATAGAACTCATCAACAAGGTAAATCTTCGCACCTACACGTGGATGGTCTTTGATCCTAAAGAATACACCAAATCTTCCAGCACCAATACACATATCAAGTTGATACATTAATGTATAGATTTAGAAGAGAATTAATAAAGATTTTGTTTATGACTGATCTGATGATAATGTCACTGGACATTTCTCCGCAATCATTTAATAGTCAAAATGACTACATTTTTATAATTGAAGTGGTTATATGAAGTATTTCAAAGATATTCGAAGATCAGATCACTATATCCGAGAACATGCAAATGTGCCTTGGAGTGAGGTTGTTCATTTAATACTTTTAACAAAAAATGCAAGAAAGAAAGGAAACACATACGTCATTAAAGAAAATGGATTTTATATCGTGTATTCCGTCAATAACAACACCGTAACGGTGATCAACGCAAAAAGGTTACAATGAAATGCCCAAAATGTGAAGCCACACTAAGGAAAGTCTTTGTTAGCGTAGAAGGAGCGAAACAGAAGGCCATTAGTTTCCAATGCCCTAAATGCGATTATTTTGAATTCGAGCCTGTATCTTCGAGAAAGGTCGTTGAGGAACTCAGAAAGAACCCTCTACAGATCAGGCAGAAGGTCGTCAAGCTCTCACAGGGCAGGCTTGGCATCTATTTTAGCAAGGATATCATTAGGAGCATCAATTTAAAGCCTGGAGAAGAGGTCTACATTTCTGTTCCGGACGAGAAACACCTGGTGATGGAGAGAAGGACTGTTTATGGAAAGAAATGATCATGCAGGCACTTTCCAGCGTATGCCGAATGTGGTCATCGCTCTTGTTATCCCTGCTTTTCTTGCGCAATCCTGCATGGTCTGGAAGGGTATGAGCATATAGTTTGGCCGGGTTGGTACTGCTATTCCCTGCAGATAGCCAGTGTCATCTATGAAGATGCCTCCTATGAGGTCTCTGCCCGCAACATTGCCCGTGTTCGGGATGTTGGTCGGAAATGCGTAGATGGACATGTCAAAATCTGGTCGGGAGTAGCATATGCTCCGCTGGCTTTCTCCGATGATCTTTCCCTTGATTCTTTCTGTTCGTATGCCATGATTATTCTGCACTCCAATGTATGTGATCTCGTTCATGAAGGCGAAAAAAGGGTCAAATTTCACATCTGACAGGGCGACATTATAGGGGATTGGTCTCGGATCTTCAGGGATATCTGCCTTGAGGATCATGATGTCGGCTCCAGGCCAGGAGATCATTTCAGGTGTGAGCTGATGCGTTCCTGTTGTTGTCTCGACTCGCGCGCCTTTTTCTTCCCGGTAACGAGGCCAGGCACGATGGTAATCAACCATGAGGTATCCGTCTGTGGTGAGTTGCAGTCCTGCCATTTTCTCATCTGAGAAGATGACCTTGACGAGTCCGTCTTCGGGTTTGACAGACCTTTCACCCTCGCTTCTTGTGTTTTTGTCAAGGGCAAGTGTTAGTGCGAGGGCGCTTTCCAGGGATCGTGTATAATCAGGGTTTGTCATGAAAGAGGAGATACCAGTACAGTATATAAATGTTCATTGTCACTTATTATTGACAAAAAGAAAATATATCCTAATATGCCTCGTGGTGGCGGTGCGACGCAACGTAAATCAAAGATTTACGTGCGCATGTAAATCGGAGATTTACATTGCGGCCTCATACACTTAGTGTATTCGGCCTATGCGACACTCCGACGGAGCCAACCCTCGTCGCATCGCACGCCACCTCGGCGCTGGACAAACCGGGGGATGCAATGTGAATTGAAAATTCACATGCACATGCAAATCAGAGATTTGCATTGTGGCCCCGTCGGGATGGTTTGTAGGACATGCGAGCAAAGCAAGCATGGCCGTCCAGCCACCGGGGAGGTGGCGTGCACAGACAATAGATTTCATTCATCTTAAGAAGAGAAACCTTTAAAAACTACCTCGAAATCTTCAGAGGATAATGGCAAATAAACCATCAGGGATCAATAGTGCAAAGGCGCTGAAGAAGCGGCATCACCGCTATAGGAAGCTCTATAAGTGGTATGCTGCAAAGACATTAGGCCTTGCTAAGAAGTCAGATCCATTAGAGGGAAGTTCTCAGGCTTCAGGTATTGTTCTTGAAAAGGTGCAACTTGAGGCAAAACAGCCGAATTCTGCCATGAGAAAGTGCGTTCGCGTACAGCTCATCAAGAACGGAAAGCAGGTCACTGCATTCCTGCCTGGTGATGGCGCGACAAAGCTTGTAGACGAGCACGACGAGGTCATGATCGAACGTATCGGCGGTAAGATGGGTCGTTCCAAGGGAGATATTCCTGGAGTTCGTTGGTGTGTCATCAAGGTCAATGACCAGTCATTGAATGCACTGAGGCGTGGTAAAGTCGAGAAGGCAAGGAAGTAAGATTTCTCTTGTTTTTTATTAATTTAATTCTATCGAGACAAATATCTTTATAAATACCTTCCAACTTTCATAAATATACGCTCCTGTAGTGTAGTCCGGCCAATCATGCTGGATTCTCGAAGCGCAACGTGCGCCGGAAACATCCAGCGACTCGGGTTCGAATCCCGGCGGGAGCATTCCTTTGTATTGTGATAATGCATAGTGATTTCTCGAAATTCTTCCGATTCTTTCGCAATTTATCACAGGACATCTCGGCAAAAAGAATATAAGACTCCATCGATTCGCATATACTGGTGAGAACAATGAAGAAAATTAACGAAATCAAACTCGAAAAACATTCTCCAGAACAATTCTGGACTGACTGGCTCGCTGCTGATGAAGAGACTCGTCTCAAGATGGTGGAAAAGACCATGATTGCTAGGGAATTGGCAGAACGTTTGACATCAATTCTTTCCACTCCTTTGAAAAATGGAAAGCAATTCAAAATTAATAAGAGGTTTATCAAGGAGACTACCGCAAGACAGGTAAATGATTATTTTGAAGATCTTGAGAATGTACTCAGGGTAAGAAAATGAGAACATTTAAATACTTGTAACATTAATTAGTAATAAAACTACTAATTGGTGTTAAAATGCGAGGAGTGTCAAAGAAGGAAATGGAAATTGTCTCACCACTTGAATTTCAGAAGAAATATTTTTTCACGTCAGATGATGTTGATACATTTGCGAAGAATAAGACGCAAAGATACAATATTATCAAGAATTTGCTCAAGAAGAAGAGGATTGTCAAGCTTAACAGAACGAAGTATTACCTGGTTCCAGTTATGGCAAAGTCAAACATGTGGTCTGAGGATTCATTCATCCTGGCAGATGAACTGTTCAATGGCGAGGGATATTTTATTAGTGGGTGGGCTGCTGCGAATTACTGGAAGCTTACCGATCAGATCCCTATGAAGATCGAGGTTTCTTCTGTCAAAAGGCAGGGAAAGCAGAGATTCTTGACGACATCGTTCATTTTCAGAAGGACGAGCAAGAAGAAAGTGGGACGGGCAGTGACAGAGTATATCAATGATCATCCTTTTAGGATTATGAATAAGGAAGAGATGAGAGTATGGATGAAGAAAAGGCGTTAAGGGTTGAAGATTTCAAGCAGATTGTCCTGGAGCAGGGTTTTAATGAGGAGATTCTGACGAAGGATTATTATCTTATGAGAACCCTTTTTCTCTTGAAAGACGTAAAGAGTGTGTATTTTAAGGGAGGCACCGCCCTTCAGAAAATACTCTTGCATCATGCAAGGCTGAGCGAGGACATTGACTATACTTTGACAAGGGATATCAAACTTGTCATCGCAGAAATAAGACCAATACTGGAAAAGAGTGGATTATTCGAGAAGATAACAAATGATAAGGACGTGGAAGGATTCACACGGCTCGTGGCACATTATTATGGCTTTACTGGAAAGCCAGACACACTCTTCCTTGACCTAAACGAGAGAGGAAAACTTCTTACACCGCCAGAAAAACATTCTATAGAACACTTCTATAATAGATTTATCCCAAACTTTAGCGTCAAGACTCTATCCATTGAAGAAATGGTCGCCGAAATGGTCGCAGCAGCAATAGGCAGGAACCGTCCACGTGACCATTACGACATCTACCAGATCATCAAGCATAAGATCCCCATCAACATGAAGCTTGTCGAGAAGAAGTGCAAGGAATCTGGAGATGAATTCTCAATCATTCGCATGTTCAACAATGCCAAGAAGCTCAAAAACAGGTGGGATACTGACATGATTCCTTTAATCAAGGACGAAGTCACCTTCCACGAGGTCATGCAGACACTTGCCACGTATTTCAAGCTCAAAAAAGAGAAGGAGAGATTGAAGACACGATGATCACCCTCCCTCGCGACGATGTGCAAAAGCAGGAGATACTCGCAAGGATCGCTTCTGCGTTTGACAAGGACAGGAACTATTCTGAACAGGAAGTCAATGAAAAGATAAGGGCATTCGACGTCGATGATCACACGCTGATACGACGAGAGCTTGTCAACTTCGGCTACTTGGGCAAAGATACTGCAAAAGGCATCTATTGGGTGAAAGAGCACAAGCTTGACAAGCAAGCCATTGAGCAGATAAAGGCCACACAGGATAGAATAGACAAGTCAGGATTCTATTGAAATTACTAAAGTCTGAGAGGGATTCGCTCCTTTCAGCCTGAACATTGGCAGGAGCAGTTTTATTCCTGTTTTTTTTAGTTTTTAAAGAGCGGTGTCAGGGGTTTCCAAAAGGCGTCTCTGCAATCTGGCAGGAAATCTCTCGTCATCGGAGCGCAGGTCTTCTTGGCTGGTTCGACAACCATGCCATTCAGTATCTGCAGGTTGTATAATTCTTCTTCAATTTAAAAAAAAAACTAAACCTTTAAATGCTTAATGAATGTCCTAAGAAGGGAATCATGAGCTTATTTGACAAATGCACCAATGGAAGGATTGCAGAGGCAGAGCGACTCATCAGGCTGAATGGCTTCTATCCTTTTTTCGTGCCTATCCAGTCAGAGATAGATTCGACGGTTATGATTGATGGGCAGGAGAAGATCATGCTCGGCTCGAACAATTACGTCGGTCTCACATCTGATCCGCGGGTGAAAGAGGCAGCCATCAAGGCCATTGAGAAGTATGGCAGCGGCTGCACTGGTTCTCGTCTGATGAACGGGACTTTGGATTTGCATGTTGAGCTTGAAGAAAAGCTTGCAAAAGCGATGAAGAAGGAGGCTGCCCTCGTCTATAGCACTGGTTTCCAGACGAATCTTGGGGTCATATCAGCTTTGGTGAACAAAGGTGATGCAGTCATTATTGATCGTGCGGATCATGCGAGCATCGTCGATGCCTGTAGGCTTTCGTTCGGAGATACGGTGAAGTTCAGGCATAATGATATGGAGGATCTCGAACGTGTTCTCATTTACGCGCAAAAGCATAAGGGACGTCTTGTGGTTATTGATGGCATCTTCAGTATGGAAGGGGATATTGCAAGACTTCCTGAAATCGTTCGCCTGTGCAAGAAGTATGATGCGGCAGTCATGGTCGATGATGCTCACGGGATAGGGGTCCTTGGGAAGACTGGGATGGGAACTTGCGAACATTTTCAATTGGAAGATGAAGTGGATATTATTATGGGAACCTTTAGCAAATCTTTCGCAAGTCTCGGCGGCTTCATCGCCGCAAAAGAAAGTATCATCAATTATATCAAGCACGTATCACGGCCTTTTCTATTCAGCGCGAGTATTCCTCCTGCGCAGGCTGCGACTGCGATCGCTACCCTGGATATCATCCAGACTGAGCCAGAGAGGAGAAGCAAGTTATGGGCAAACACGTATAAGATGAAAGAGGGCCTTTCTGCAATGGGTTATGACACCGGTGTGAGCGAGACGCCAATCATTCCGGTTATCATTGGTGAGGACATGCGCACTTTTCAGTTCTGGAAAGTGATGTATGATGCGGGCGTGTTTACAAATGCTGTTGTCAGCCCTGCTGTTCCTGAAGGGCATTCCCGCCTTCGTACGAGTTACATGGCGACGCACACCGAAGAGATTCTTGAAAGGGCGCTTGCTGTTTTTGAAAAGAAAGGCAGAGAGATGGGAATTATTAGGTAGAGGAGAATTTCTAGGTGTATTCTTGCTGTATCCACAACTCTTTTAAATCTCTCTGCATATAAATGAACGTATCATCAATGGCGCAGGCCTGTACACGCTCGTCTCAGGTGATGCCTATGGCGAGAATTATCTTGAGTTTACTATTGAAGGAAAAGGGTTTCAGCTATTTATCTTTACATTCAGATGAATGGGCAAATTGGCGCCGTAACATTTAAAAACGTCTGTGCGGACATGAACTCTTATGCGACTTGTATTCTGTGGTGCGGCAGGGGGCGTGACTGGTTCGTGCTTTCTGGTAGAATCGTATGGGGTCAGGTTTCTCGTTGATTGCGGGATGTTCCAGGGCACAAAAGACATTACTCGGATCAATTACGAGGAATTTCCTTTTAAGCCGAGGGATATCGGTTTTGTCTTGCTGACGCACGCGCATATTGATCATTCCGGTCTTCTGCCAAAGCTTGTACGAGAGGGTTTTAAGGGAAGTATTTTTGCAACGCCCGCGACGATTGACCTCTGCAAGATCATGCTTGAGGATTCTGCCCATGTCCAGCAGATGGAGACAGAGATGGAGAACAAGAGAAGGAAGAGGCAGGGCGTTCCCGAGAGGGAGCCACTCTATATACTTTCGGATGTCAAAGAGACGTTCCCGCATTTCAAGAAGACATCGTATCACAGCGTTTTTTCACCGATGAAAGGAGTGGAAGTCGAATTCTTTGATGCTGGCCACATCATAGGGTCAGCAATAATCAGAATCCGCCTGGAGGATAAGGCTCTTGTCTTCTCTGGGGATCTCGGCCAGAGGGATGTGCCTATCGTGCGGGATCCTGAACAGGTCCTGAAAGCAGATTATGTCATCATGGAATCTACCTATGGCGATCGTATGCATGAGGATCCGATAGGCAGGGATGAGCTGCTCGTGAGAATTGCGCGGGAGACGTATGCGAAAGGAGGTCGGTTGCTGATACCATCTTTTGCTGTTGAGAGGACTCAGGAACTCCTTTATAGCATGAGGAAGAGTTTTTTGCAGAGAAAATTCCCGAATGAGAAAGTGTACTTGGACAGCCCGCTTGCTATAAAGGCAACCCGGGTTTTCGAGAGGCATCCTGAATGCTATGACGAGACGGTGAACATCAACCACCCGTTCTCTTTCAAGAATCTGGTCATGCTTGACAGCACGCATGAATCAAAGATGTTAAACGAGAAAAAAGAGCCATATGTTGTCATTGCAGGCTCAGGCATGGCGAATGCTGGCCGTATCAGGCATCATTTGAAGCACGGGTTGTGGGATCCGAGGAACACTGTCCTTTTTGTGGGCTTTCAGGCCAAGGGGACGCTTGGCAGATTCATCCTTGAGGGTGCAAAGAAGGTTAGGATGATGGGTACTGAAATTGCTGTGAAGGCAAAGGTGGAGAAGATCAACGGGTTTTCTGCGCATGCTGACCAGAGGGATCTCTTGTGGTGGGCATCTGGGTTCAAGAAGCCTATGAAGGTCTTTATCGTGCATGGAGAGGAAAAACCAGCACAGGCACTGAAGGAAAAGCTGACAGAGAAGGGATTCCAATGCAAGATACCTGCACGACAAGAGTCATTCATTCTGTAAGGAGAATATTTATAACATAATTCTTACTCGCGAAGCATATGCAACCAAAAGCCAGCCATCAGATCACTGAAGAACAGATAAACACGATTCTGCAGGATATTGGAACTAGTGTAAAATCCTATGAACGATTCGAGGGAGGAGTCATTAACCCACTTTATTTTTTAGATACAAAAGACGGACGTCGGCTTGCTTTACGCTTGACAAATCCACATTGGAAAAATAAGACAGAAAGTGAAGTTATGGTCATGGATTTTGTCAGAAATAGGACGACGATTCCCGTTCCGGGAATTCTAGCGTATGATCTTACGAGGGATCGGATTGGTTTTGAATATATCCTGATGGAAAGGTTACAGGGAGAGCAGCTTATCAAGACTTTTGACCAGAGTACAACTGAAGAAAAGGATGTGTATTTAGAGAGTATCGCAGATATTTTTGTGCAGTTGAAATCATTTAGGTTTCCAAAGATTGGAAGCTTTTTGAAGGATATGCAGGTTGGTCCCTTGGTGGACTCGAACACTGGGCCGTTCGATACATTCGCAAAATATATCTGTTCTTTAATCGATTTTCGCATCCCTCCATTAAGAGAAGATAGTAGATTCTCGGTTTACGTTCCATCACTCGAGAGATTTAGGGATCACTTTGCAAAGGTATATGCGGGAATTGTTGAGATTACCCTTTGCCATTCTGATTTAGATCTTAAGAATATCCTCGCGCATGAGGGAAAGATCACAGGCCTGATTGATTGGGAGTGGGCAATGGCAGGGCCAATGGATGAGGACTTCCATCATATTGCGGATATTCCGGACAGTGAACGTCTTATTGAAAAGATTGTCCGAAAAGGGATTAAACTCCCTCAAGGTTTTGAAGAGCGGAGGGATATGTATGAGGTCACATTCATAGCGACTGCTCTTGTTTCATACAAGCATTGGTTTGTCGGGAGAGAAACCGATGGTGAAGACTTTATTGGGAAGCAATGCAGGAAACTCGAGGGAATCTTCCTCAAATATCTTTCTAAATGAAAACACACCGCAGCCCTGCTCAGCAACTTCGTTGCTGGCAATTTGCGAATAAAATTCGCAAGTAGATTTGAACTGGACATAACGTGAACGAGTTCACGATGCCCAGTTCAAATTATAGATATCGCCTCCTATGTCTTACGAGAATTAATGACGCCGCAGCCCAGATTTGAACTGGGAATTCCTTACGGAATCAGTTTTCGAGACTGACGCAATACCAGGTTATGCGACTGCGGCAAAATTAATTCTTATACATGCGCTGTCGTGACCAGCGAACGTGTTCGATGCGTATGCGACTGCGGCATAGGAAGACAGTGAATACAGCTTATTTTTAAAACTTCACAAAAGAACAACCACTAAGTGGGCTTACGCTTGCGTAATGCCCGCTTCGCCACGCCACGGCGAGTTGGCACGTATTACTCAGGTTATGCGACTGCGGCAATAGGTAGAAGAGAATATTGCAAGTTTTTAAATGTTCAGTATCTTTTCAAAAATCCGCCAACTTTATAAGTTGAAAATGATTTCTAGATTGTTAAGGATTGAGCAATTTCATACCATGAAAAGCATGAGATCATATCTTCCCGTTCTTCTTGGTGGAGCGCTGGCATGTTCTGCTTGCCAAAAGGATGCTTCTGATCCCTTGGTTGCGGAGTTTGCAAAGCATGATAGTTGGGTGGCGGCGGCATTTGAGGATCAGGGTATAAAGGTGAGGATTGTGGAACAGGGGGAGATGTCTCTTGCTGACCGTCTTGGTTTTGTGGACACCTTTGGATTGTATGATCCTGTCGCTGATGAATTGAGTCTGCCGGTACGGGAACATGTCCTTGATGGGCAGGCCATTGACGCAGTTGATCACGAACTTGCCCATGTCATGACAGATACTCTTTTGACGCAGGGAATCATTTTTACCAGCAGGTACCAGGGACCTTCTTTTAGTGAAATCAGTGCCGAGATGGGATCGATTTACCAAAGGTCTGAATTTGATTCCTTGCGTAGGCTTTATGCGACTGATCAGGTTGTCCGGGAGAACCTGAGGACGATGAGATTGATACAGGTACTCTTGACAGCATATGATGATCATACAACCATGCTTGATGATATGGGAGAGTATGCTCGTGAGAATGAAAAGTCTGTTAGGTATGTTGAGAATAGGTCTGAATTGAAGAGGCGAAGGAAGTATATCCAGAAAAGCCTGGATAGCCTGCAAGATGCGTTTATGAAGATAAAGCTGCCTGTGGATTCATCAGCAATTGGAAATCCATGGGAGAGAAGAGTGCTCACGGCAAAATACGAGTTGCTCGTGGGGAGATCGTCGGTGTTTCAGGATATTGAACTGTACTGTGGAGATGTCCTGATGGCATATGCAAAGGCACATGACAAGTATTTTGGCCTTAGGATACGGGGATTGGAGAGAAAAATCGAGGAAGATGATGATTGGGTGCGATATCTTGAACCGTTGGAGGTTGTCAAGAAAGAGTTTATCCAGGTTAAAGATGCTCAGGAGGATTGGGCGGTCTGGCATTCCATGAGGAGGAGTGTTTCCTCGTGTTCTGCGAAATTGTCAGCATTCAGAGCAGATATTGAGTACGAGAGCGGGATTAACGGAACTTCTGGGATTATGGAGGATCCGATGGAGGTTTTCGCTCGGATGATCGACTCGCTCTACAGCCTGCATTTTGGCAATCCTACGCATTTCCAGTTTCCCTTGCGGGATTCAGACTTGGTTTTTCTGGAACAGTTCAGGTATGAGAATAGGATGATGTTTCGCAAAGGTATTGAGCGGTATAGGTTAGGGTTGCAGATGATTACTGACGGCAACTCTCCGGAAAAGGTGAAAGGGCTCCTTGAGCATTCGGAAGGATATACATATCGCGGCACATCTTATCATTGGCCAAAGACACCTGTCACTATCCGTTTTGTTAAGTAATATTTATAAATGACCAGCAGTTTTTTGCCACAATGGGTCCAAAAGCTTCAGCCTGGTTAGCGAACTCAACCAACCTTTTGCAAAAAAGGTTGACGAAAAGCGTGCGGCGCTCGCTTCGCTCGACCACACTTTGCTGCAGGACACATAACAGCGGGTCCGTAGCTCAGCCTGGTTAGAGCACTCGACTCTTATTGCCGACTGGCGTCGTCAATCCTTCGCCCTTCGGTTGAAGTAATCGAGTGGCCGCGGGTTCAAATCCCGTCGGACTCATCTGTTCCCCTCACGCAGTTTTATCGTCGTCAAATGAGATTTCTTTAACAGATTCGGGTTCAGGTACAGGGTACGAAAACTTCCAATATTTGATTAGCAAGGAATTCTTAGGGATGCTACCAAAACATCGGCTTGAAGAAATACAAGGAGCAGTACAGGAAATGATGAGAAAGAAGTTCAAGAAACCGAAGAATCCGAAGTACGGGAATATTAACAAGGGATTCACTGATGAAGAACTGAGGACGTTCCTTTCCTATTGCCTGAATCCCAAGGCAAATATGGCTTATCGGTTAATGGCTAATCTTGGGTTGAGAGTGGGTGAAGTAGTCAAGATTCGATTGGATGATATCGACTTCCCCAGAAGGAAAATCCATGTATTGACTGAGAAAGCAAGAACAGGTGATACCCTCTATCTTCACGACGAAATATATCAACCTCTTAAGACGTGGGTAGACTTGCACCTAAACGCAATACAAGCCCATTCTGGACACATTCTCTACTCAGAGAGTGATTGGAATAGGGAAGAACATATTAGTCCACATTGGCTTAGAAATACGTTCAGGGACGTCTGTGTATTGTCAGGAATGAATGAGAATTATGGACGTAGCGAGGAAAGCTATGTTAAACAAAGCAGGAAGCTCTACCGACTGACAACGCATTCACTCCGACACTATTTCATAACAAGAGTTTACAAGGGAACAAAAGACCCCATAGTGGCTCAGAAGTTAGCTAGACATACGTCAATAAAAAGTACGCAAGTATACATCCATTCCTCTCAGAATGATTTGGATATGTCAATGGATAAGGTATTCGAGAAGAACCTTAAAGACGACATGAGAGAAAAGGAGGATATGAAGAAGCTAGCTCAGCTGTGGCAGATAATACGATGATTGGTTGGTAAGAGAGGGAGAGCAAGAATTGCTCCAATAGTTAGAGGGTGGAACAGATAATGCTCTGATGGGTTTTTGATTGGGTGGAACAAGTTATATGAACTGCTCTGTAATGATAAGTGGCGGCGTGTGTGTCTTCCGCCACTAACAAAAAGGAGAAAAATAAGAAAGAAAAGAAAGAGAAATCATAAAAAATAATAACAAAAAACAGAATAAAAAAAAACATTACAAAAAAGATTACAAAATTCTTAACGCTCAATTTTTGTTCTACAATAAAATCCAGTGTACCTGTGGAACTCTTCCTCAATGATTTGTTTTACTCTCTGCTCCATCCCCACTTGACAGATAATTGAATCATGAAGGGGTAGAGCAAGAATCCCTTCTTCAAACAGACGAAACAGAATGTTTACCATTATGCAGCTATCGTCATACTGCAAATCAAGCCCAATTCCAGAGAGAATAAAACGCTCTAATCTGGGATGAACCTTTCTGAATGCCTGAATGAATTTTCTTCCCGTTATCTTGTGCTCCATAAGAACTTTATAATTCTCACAGACAGCATGCTTATTTTTATCATATTTCTCGATTGCTCCTTGGAATTGGTCTTTATCCGTACAATTCAAAAGGATGATGGATGGCTCTTTCACAACATCCCTATACTGTTGATTAATTTCTCCGAATAACTCCTGAGAAATCGGATTATACAAATCACCTTCTGGTTGATGCTCCACCCGAGCATAAGGTAATATCAAATGCATCGATGAAATATCGACCTCTGCAGTGGATTGTCCATTGATTGTCATAAAATTCCGCTCATCCGAAGGAATATCTTGATATGACGATGCCTTCCGCTGATAGAGTCGTCCACCACCACACACTCCATCATCATACGCACTCAGCACCCTTGTCAGCTTAACCTTCGTAGCTATCACGCCATTGTATTCTTTTATCCTGAAGCCAAGTTCGATTTGAGAAAAATATTTTTCATTGAGTTCCCTCATTTCCCTCAATACTTGTCTTATGGCTAAGTCATATCTGGTTGCAGGGATGATATTAATGATGTCTCCTTGTCTATACTGATATGGTTTGGTTAGTTGACGAATTCGAATATCATGTTCAGTTGCACTTAACGGAAGATATTTCTCTCCTTTTCTCTTCTTGTTATAGTGGATGATTGCATTTGGATTCGTGCTTACATCGATGTGTCGTCCTTCGATAACCGCTGTATTCCCAAAGAGTTCATAAAAATCAGGCAAAGGATGAAGAATCGATGATTTATGTTCTGAGCGTTGTCCCAATTCTATCGTAATGTATTTACCACATTCCAGAACTTTTTGAGCTCGTTTAGAAGCTTGATAGGTGTGCCAATGGATTCCGCTTGGATTTTTATCAGCAAACCAACCTGCACTCCGAGATACTGCCTTTGCTCCAGACTCTAGGTTCACTGCAAACATTACCAGATTGAATTGTACTTCTTCATCTTCCATTGGAAACTTTCTTCTGACAATTTCCAGTTCCTTTGGAAAGTCTTGCATATTCAGCCAGGGGGTATAAAACCCATATTCATATTGTAGTTCACTTGTTTGCGTCATCTTCCTTCCTCCATGGTTCCATTGCTTTAGCTAGTTTGCATCGATTATCAACACTCAACCATTGCTCCACTCAAAGAATCAAACAATGAATAGTGGAAACAATCAAACAATATACACTCAAATGTATCGATATTTTTAGCAATGTTGCCATAAAAAAGTGTAACAAGAATGTTAATTAAGAGTGGAGAAGTGGAAGCAATCGATGATTGCAATGCATTGTTGTGCACTTGATTTAAATGTAAAAAAACTGGTTTATCGTCGATGACCAAAAATAACAAAACGGATTTCATTCAGACTAGATGCTCGACTATTAATAGATTTCTGTAGGTAGAACTATATTTTGCAGACGTTAGATGCTGTTCAATTTCAATATTGTTATTCCAGGAGAAACTGTGTAATTGTAATTGGCATTGTTGAATTTGGGATTATGTAATTGAAGACGGGAATACCCTGAACTTCCCTGATTACCACGGTATAATTGAATTTTGTTACCCTGACAAAGTTCCAGTAGACAATCAAGAATTTGTATTCCATAAAACAAAACGAAATGTGAAAATGAGCATCACGTTACAGAAGCAACCCCTCTCTGAAAAACAATGTCCACCAGCAAAGTTATACAAAGAAGACCAAAAGGTAAAGGTCTGATGGAGAACGGGTGTGATGATATTGAATCCCACCCCACCCACCCTGTTATTGTCCGCCAGCTTCGCTGTCGGTTATGGATAAAAAAATACGTTTGGCTACACCTTTCGTTTGAAAACAAAGGATACGTTAGTGGTAGTTCCTGGTGAATGAACGCTTAATCCAGCAGAGATAGCTTGAAGTCCTATTGCAGCCACTAGCTCCCAGCCTTCTTCACCTAGTTTATTCAGGGTATCCTCGACTTTCGTAAGCTTAACGTTCGATGCAACAAAGCTGCTTCTATCTGTCTCGACTGTTATTAGTCGATATTCCCATTGTGAATTTTTCTGCAATGCTTTACTGATGTTGTCTTTTCTTGATGCTTCTTGTTCGTGGGATTGGTCTTTTTTCCAACTCTCAAAACAAATCTTGCACATGAAAGTATTGTCCTTAAATTTCTCTTTTGATTCAAATGCTTTCAGTTCTTTTCCGCATTGTGAGCACTTTTTCATGGTTTCCTTTCTATTTTCGTTAAGTTAGTGTAAATGTTTTTTTGCCATTTACTCCAGTAAAGTCTTTAACAATTAATGTAAACTTCTTTTCAGTCTTAGGCACAACAAAAGCTAATTCTCCGCTCTTTTTCTGTTGATATTCAACAGTTACGCCAGCCATTCCTCCCCAATATTTTGGTAAATTTGGACTGTTCCACGAATAGCTGTAACTATACCCCTTGCTATCTTCAAGGAGTACCCAGTTGGGATTGAATTCGTATCCATCTTCAAGTTCCTTGTTGTAGATAGTGAAATCGACTATTACATATTGTTCATCCGACTTAAGAGTTTCCATTGAATAGTCTCCGATGGCTCTTGCAGTACGTGCACTATTAATAGTTAGGACAAGATTATCGCTTGAAGATTCTATTGCTTTTTGTTCGGTGCTTTTGCAGTCGTTTGCAGTCTTTACTTCCCGCATATCTGAGCAGACATAAATCTTCTCTGTTACCGTGTTTGTTTCAACTTTCGTTTCTGTTTTTACGGGACAAGCTGAACAGTTAATTGGTTCATTGGAGAGTTCGGCAACGTTTGCTAAAGAGCATTTACTGGCAGTGTCGACGAACGTACCGTCAGAACATTGAAATTTGTAAACAGTTTGAGATGAACAAGCTGAAAGAAATACAAACGCAAGACCAAGAAAGATTATGACAAAATATTTTGAGTTCATTTTTCGTTCCTCGTTTCATTAATTTATTCTGCTTCAGGTTTTATTCTTACACCCATTGTGCTTTTAGCTTCGTAAGTCTTATTATTGGCGTATATTTTGATAAGCAATAATCCATGGTCGCTATCCGATTCTACAGCTTTAATGTCTTCGAATGGAATTTTTATGCCGCCATCATACATGAAGTTACCATCTCTCCAGTTATCGATTGTCCCTGAACCGCTGTAGATTTTTCTGATTTTTACTTCCTTAAAATTATCGTTAAGTTTTGTTGTCCAGATTTCCATATCCACTTTTAGGGTTACTCCTTCAAACTCGACAGTGCTGTCATTTTCGTCCCTCAATTCTGGATATATTATTAGACCATCATCAGCCAAGTCTTCATCCCAGTTTTTTGCAACATCCATGACTTCTGCTTTTCGAGCAGTTGAAAGTATTGCGCTTTGAACCTGTTCATTGCTTTTTTTGTCCACTTGAGCATCATCTTTCGTGCTCGCTGTTGTTCCTTGTTCGGATGTACATCCGTATAATGCTATGCTGAAAAAAAGGACAAAAAAAAGAAAGGCATATTGCATTCTCATTTTTTATCCCCCTTCTTCAGTACAGCCATAAGACCTGCAATGAGGAGAAGAACGAACGCAAGTGCATAGGCAAAGCTGACTGCTATCAAACCACCTATTGCACTGACAAGCATGAACCAACCGCCAAGTTTTGTCTTTGATTTTACAAGAGCAGCTCCAACTATTCCAATAATTGCAAATAGGATGGCAACCCAACCAAGCGTTACAATGGTTGATGCTCCTTTCGCTCCAAATGCACCGCCAAGACCTCCGACAAACATGGCGATTATTGCTCCGATGAATCCAACGATTCCTCCAATCAACCCTAGAACAAACTCAGTAGTTCTTGCCATATATTTCCCCCCAATTTATTTTTTCTAACTATTGACTTACTTCCTTTTTTCGTGACATCCTATTTATATTTTTCGGTTTTTTGTTGGTAATTTGCTAATAGATTGTTGAATTTGCTTCTTAAACTCAATTCGTTTATAAATTGCTATGAACTTGTTGGAACTAGTGGGTTATGTCAGGAGGGGTAAGAATCGACTGCAAATATTCAAAGCCCTTGACAAGCCAATGATGCCATCAGAAGTGACAAAGAAAATGTACGGTAAATCAAGCAACACCTACTTCAACCTTGTATCCAGAGCACTCAAGGAGCTGAAAGAAAAAGGTCTAGTGGAAACCATCAATCCAAACGAGAAGACTGGACGCATCTACCAAAAAACAAGTCTTGGCAAGAAGGTTGAGAAGAAAATGGAATTGTGAACTTTAAATCAATTACCCAACCGCCCCAAGGGACGGGAAAGGTAAATATACTTGCATTCCCAACAAAATGAGCAAAAAATTAATGTGTAAATCTCTTAAGATGGCAATAGTCGCATAGACCATCTTCATGTGTCGGCTTTGCTCTTTGGCACACAGGACATAATCCAGATATGATTACAGGTTCCTGAGGTCTTATATGAGTTGCACCATTCTTAAACCGTCTCATGTTGAAATACCTCCGAAGTCACTTGCTCATTTTTTTAGTTGCTCACTTTTTATGGAGTGGTATAATTTTTTAAATTCAGGATACATCTTTCCTTCATTAACCTCATCTTCGTGGAATTTTAAAAAAATCTCTTCATACCATCGAACTATTGCATCATCGAAAAAAGTTCTCATGGGTTTATCTTTAATCATTTTGGTATTAACCATGATTGCGAATAATTCAATAGAATTAAACAAAAGGCTATCCCATTCTTTTTTCTGGTTTACTGACTTTATATCGAAATCAGTGTACAGTGATTTTTCGACTTTAATTATCCTTTCGAATGAATCGATAAATATCTGAGCTGTCCTTGTTTTATTTTCTTCTCTTATTGCATGCCAATTGAGAAAAAGTCCAATTCCTGCAAAAAACGTTCCAACCGCAGATATCCAAATTTCGAGAGCCATCGGATTACTTGTTGCTTATGTCCTTCTTCACGTTTTTTGGTGGAGTTTGCGGTGTCTGGTCTGTTTGTGGTAAGCCAGCATTTCTTGCTTGAATCGAGGTTTCGGGGTTGTATCCTTCCCTTGAGACTATCGATTGCTTTGGAGAGTATCCCTTCGTACATAGGGCTTTCTTTTTTATTTCGGTATTTTCCAAAGGTATCACCAATAGTCAAGTGTGAACATCTATTAATAAAGTTATTGCCAAACTTGAGTACTTTTTTTGTTTTTGGAAATCATATTCACGTCAGGCTAACAATGCAAGATTTTGCTCGATTTCCAGCAATGAATTTAATATTTTTGATAAAGTCGAGTAGAAATATTTTATCCCCTTCATTTTCGATGCTGGTCTATAACCTCCATATCCTGCCACTGGAAGTCGTATAAACACATACCAAAAATTGCCAAGATTTCTCCACCAGCTAATAACAAGAGTCGTTCTACCTCTTCTTTTCTTCCAAGAACCGCTTAATCATCTTCTCTACCAAGTTCGACTTATTGATGCTATTCTCATCGCAGTGTCGGTTGAACTTCTCAACTACCTCTTCTTCTACCGTAAATGATACTGTTTTTTTTGCCATGATTGTTCACCTGTGTTTCATTTTTCCGATGATGTCTTGCATCTTGCTTTCCTTGTATCTTTCCACATGGAAGTACGCTTCGTCTTTTGTTCCTTCTGCAATGAGGATAATGACTTTTCCGAGGTGGCTTCTTCCTGTTCTTCCCTTCCGTTGTATTCCCCTAATTTCGGAAGGAATTGGTTCATAGAAGATGACGAGATTCACATTAGGGATGTCGATTCCTTCTTCAGCGACTGATGTTGCTATGAGGATGTTGATTTCCCGATTCTTGAATTTGTCGATGATTTCTTTTTGTTCCTTCTGATTCATGCCCTTCTCTTTTCCCTTCTTTGCCTGTCCGATAAAACGATGAATCTTCGCTCCAGGAATGTTCTTGAGTGTTGCTTCTATCGAGTCTATGGTGTCCCTGAATTGTGTAAAAATGAGAACGAGAGAATCTTGTTCTTCTTTGAATTGCTCTTCAACCATTCTTTTTAGCAGTGCTAGTTTCGGATGCGATAATCCCTTCTTCTTTTCTGCCAGTTCTCTTGCTTTCTGCAATGACTCGTGATTAATGAACATCTGCTCTGACTTTGACAGTTTCTTCTTTTCCTTGAATTTCATAAGGTATTTGAGGAATGGTTCTGCTCCTTGTGTGTCAAGAAGCTCAAGGCAGTGATATGTCTGCAGGACTACTGAATGGCTGTTGTGTATGTGGAATGCGTAAGGTGTCCTTGAGAATCGCTTGATGATTGCCATCCTTGCTCCAAGGATGTCTTTTTTGGTGAGGTATTGCGGTTTCTTGTAGGTGAGAATGCCTACCTTGTTGAGCTTTTCCAGCTTCTCAAGGAAGAGTGATTGCACTGGTGCTCGTATCTTCTTCAGCTCTTCATCAAGTGGTGTCTTCTCCCATGCAATGTCAATGTCCTTGATGTGCTCCTTCACGTCAATGTCTTCCCGTATCCTGCTTTCGATGTTCTTTATCTTGAGGTTGTCAAATATCTTCTGGATTTTTTTCTTCTTTGCTCCAGGTGATGCAGTGAGTCCTAGAATCAATCCTTTATACTGTTTGGCAATCTCAACGTAAGCATACTCTTCTACTGCCTTATGCAGTTCGTCAAAGATGACAAGACCGAAATCAGTGAGCGTGTACCTTTTTTTCTCAAGGTCATTCTTTATCGTCTGAGGAGTGGAAATAACGACCGTTGCCTCCATGAAGATATCCCTTCGCTTCTTTGCAGGAATGCTCCCAGAAAGAAGGACAATCCTTGACTCATCAATAGCAAGGAACTTCTTGCAGCTCTCAAAATGCTGCATAACCAAAGGCTTTGTCGGAGCAAGAAAGAGTATTTTCTTCGAAAGCACCTCAGCGATAACAAGGAATGCAATAATAGTCTTGCCAAGTCCAGTAGGAAGGATGACTGCAGTGTTCTCATGGATGCAATTCTTGGCAATGTCGAGCTGGTATTGCTTGGCGATTATTTTATTCTCTTTGAGATATGGGTGTCTCACAAAATCGTCTGCAATAGTGTATTCTACTGGTTTGTCACGGAAGAGGAAGAGCTTGGTCTGTTGGCTTCCTTCCTTATCGTTTTTCTTCGTTCTCTTAAAATGTGCAGGTTTGCCCATGTTCCTTTAGCCATTGCTTTTTTTCATTGTAATTCGGCATTGCATCTTTCACTAATTTCCAGAATCTGTCAGAATGATTATGCTCGATGAGATGAGCAAGCTCATGTATGCAGACGTATTCCAGCACATCCTCTGGAGCAAAAAGGAGCCGTGTGGAAATGTTGATATTGCCATTGATTGAGCAGCTTCCCCAGTTTGATGAATTGTATTTGAAGAATATTTTGTTGAGCTTCTGGTGGAAATGCTTGTCATTCAACTCTGAAATCTTACCTTTGAGTTCGTCTATCCTTTTTCTGGCAACCACTCTGCTGAGCAGAGTAGAGACGTGCTCATTCTGTCTTTCCTTTGAAAGAGATGATGAGATGAAAAGGTAGATGTCTTTATCACTTCTCCTTGCAGAACTGCTCTGCTTCTCCTTGAAATCAATGTGAAGATGATATTCATCATTTCCAATAGTCAACACGTCACCGTCATGATATTCCTTTGCTGGCTCTTTCTTGAACTTTTCAGGTTTCTTCAGAAGTTGCTCTCTTGCCCAAATTTTCATCTTGAGTACTTCCCTGCTTTGCTCGTCCCTGCTCATCCCTAACGGAACACGAATGTTAATTCCTTTCTTTCCAATGGATACTCTGGA
This sequence comes from Nanobdellota archaeon, assembly GCA_043825215.1. Taxonomy (GTDB): domain Archaea; phylum Nanobdellota; class Nanobdellia; order Woesearchaeales; family JAHJEM01; genus JAHJEM01. The sequence goes on along the minus strand of JBDRSD010000063.1, from coordinate 5,997 downwards.
ACCGTTCCTCTGTTCGTAATGAATCGTGACAAGATACTTCGTACCGTTCACATCCAATTGTTCTGTCCTCATCTTTTCCGAGTCCCTCTCTGTTTTTTATTAGACGTTCCTTCTTGTCTTCGTTCATTCAACTTCTTAACCCAGAAGTGTGACTTTTCTCCTCCATGAAATCGCAATTCACCTTCTGCAGTTGTTGATGTAGTCAGTTTCATCCAGCCATCACCAAATACGTGGTCACACTCATCACTCCCATCCCAAGTGAAATCAAAAATAATATCCCTTCCTTGCTGCTTGAATTCCCCATGAACATCATCTCCAGATACGTAACCAAACCTAAATTCTCCAGAACCATTCTTTTCAATGAGCAGGTACGCTTTCACATCCTCATCGACAAAATCCTTATCCCACTCACTCATCTTGACAATACGCCATCGCCCAATGAATGCTCTCCTTAATTCTAGCTTATCCTTTATCATAGTCAAATCCATATTCCTTCAAGTCTTTTCGCAAGTATTCTTCCTGAAGGTCATACACTGTCGTATACAGATAGTCTGATGTGAACTCTCCATATTCATGAAGATGTTCCTGCAACTTGTTTATCAAGTCAACAGGTCTCGCAGTATGAAACAGGAAGAAAAAAAAGAAGATGTCGTCATAAATCTTTACCGTCACATCAATGAGCTTGAATTGCTTCCCCACTGCCTGAAGCATATTTCTCAAACCATCCTTGTTCTGAATTCTTCCTATCTGTATCTTATGAGAATAGAGAAATCCACCTTGTCCAATGCTATGGCTGAACTTGTATATCTTTCTTGGAGGGAGTACGATTGTTTTCACCCTTTCAACTGGACTGTTTACCGCAACATTTAAAAATATATCTATTATTCATAATATGAACAATATCGAAGGAGGTTCACACCATGACAAACTCAAATAGGTTCAATAGTACGGGTTCAGAAACGAAAACGACAATTTCTACTAATGAAAGTTTATCGTCGTCAGTGCCGCAGGGTTCACCTCCTTTTCCCGTCGGACTCAGTTTTTTCGTGTGATTGAACCGCAAGTGAGAATCCTGCCGGGTATCGCTTAGCTAGCTTCGAAAGGCTGCAATCCAGCCGGTCTCATCTGTCATTCATCGTTGACAGTATTTGATTCTTCGTTTTGCAGTTTTTCTTACCTGGTTCGAAAAATGAGAAATAATTCAATAAAATTCTTACCAAGTAAGAAAAGGTTTAAATAGTAGTTGGTCTTTCTTACCAGGTATGAATGATCAAAAGCAAGAGCATCCAAAAGCTTCAATTCTGAAGAAAACAGCAAAAGAGTATTTTGACGCGGGAGAAGATGAGTTGAAAAAAGAGAGATACAACTCTGCGCTTGTGCTCTATTTTAAGTCATTGGTCGCATTGATAGACCTTTACATATTAGAGAAAACCGGCGATACACCATCTTCCCACACGAATAGATTTCGTATTTTACGAAATAAATTCCCCGATGTCTATGATATCTTGGATAAGGATTTTCCGTTCTATCAAAACAGCTATGTCCAGATATTGGGCAAGGATTTGACAGAGGTGATTAAAGATGACGCAAAAACTATGGCAAACAAAACCAAAGTTAATCTATAGTAAAGATGTTATTGACATAGTCCAGTTCGGCTCTTCAGTCATGGAGAATTCAAATCCCAATGATATCGATGTTGCAGTTATCTTCTTCAAAATCCCTCTCAAGGAGCAATTACAACAATCCCAGCAGATTAAAAAGCAGATTGAGAAATTGACAAGTATAGCGATCCATATCTCTTCTTATGATTATTATTCACTTTTTGACAGATCGAATTTTGCCAAAGAAAATATCCTTTTGTGTGGAAGAAGCATTATTCATGGAAAATATTTAGCAGAATTATTTGGTTTCATTCCAGTTGTTCAAATATTTTATACTCTTGAGAATCTTGAAAAAAGGGACAAGATCAAGTTTAATTATATGTTGAATGGCAAGAAGGGAGAGTATGGTCTTCTGAGAAAATATGGTGGAAAACTCCTCAAGCCTGGTTTGATAGAGATTGCTCCAGAATACGGGAATCTCTTGTTGGAATCCATTAAAAAAGTTTCTTCATCATGCATGCAAAAATCAGTATTGCAAGTTGTTGAATAAATTGATTGACGGAGTCGAAGATAGAACGGGATGAAGGAACAATGAACCACAAACGAAGAACTAATGACGACTTGAACCGTCCCGTCCGAACCACGACTAACGACAAACGCCTTATGATTCCACCAAGATCTGTTCCTTTAATTTGTTGTGCGTATGCTGCTTGGTTGTCTCCCAGTAGAACTCCCTGAATTTCTTGATGACAGGGTTTATTGTGTTGAGCTTATACATCTTTGCCTTACCTACTGTTCTCGTGTTGATGACTATCCTTTCCCTTTCCAATCTGTTCCAGAACAATTTGAGCGTGGAATAGCCGACTCCAGATAGATTGGCTATGTCAGTCATACTATAGTCAAAATCTTCATTGACTATCAAGAAATCTAATGCTCTCAATACAGGTGAATCGCCGAATATCTCCAAAAATGCTGTTTTGTTTTCCATGACCTAGGTGGTGCTGTCAACATATTTAAAACTTTCTATTTCTAGCCAATAAGAGCCATAAATATGAATGAATTGAATAAAGCTTATAAAACTCGACTTCACACCAAACTGGATGTCTGGGAAGATTAGTAAAGCCGATTATTTTCGCATTAAGAAGAACATTCTCAAGAAGTTATATGCGAAGCAGGCATTCAGTAAAGGTCATCTTCTTTTTGAAAGATTGCACTCGAGCATTCCAGGCCACCTTCAAGGATATGTGAAAGAGGTCTTGGAAGATCTCATCAAGGAAGAGTTGGTCTTATTCTATGGAAAAACCAAACACGGAGATGCGTATCAACTGAATATCAAGAAGTTGAAAGAGATTGAAGAATACATAATATAAAGGTGAGGGAGTCATAAGATGGAACAAAATGAAACACGTCTGAACCGTCCCGTCCGAACCACGATGAACGACAAACCACCGACGACAAACGACATGGTCGTAATTCTCTATTAAGACACTTGCCTTAATGATTTTAAGACATCCATCTTAACATAAAACATAATCTTTTTAAAGACAGGTGTCTTAATTACTTCAAGACAGGTGTCTCGACATGGCATCAGCATTCGATGGGCTCATGAAGGAAGTGATGGACGAGATAGAAAGCGCTCTCAAGGATTCCCAAGGCATTATCGTTCATCAGCGCCGCCTCGCATTCCTGCTCTCCTTAGGAACAGTTGCCCTCCTCGAAGAATATCTCAAGAAGAAATCTGTGCTTAAGCAAGGCGAGAAGATAGATCATCGCTGGCTGAAAAAGAAGAAAGAAAATGCAAAGCTACTCATTGCGCAAAGGATAACTGCATCAATCGAATCACTTCCCGAGATCGATCCCCTTCTTGATTCCGCATACCTGATCGAAAAGGACAGTAATGACATGGCATATGGGAAAGGTGTTTCTGAAAAAACGATCCAAGAGAAAATTGACTGCTTTCTCGAATTGAAGAAGAAGGTGAAAAATGTATAAGGCATACACGAGCACCTTTGTCTCATGGTACCTGGCTGCTCATCAGAATATGAAAAATGTCAGGTGCATCATCCTGTTCGGTTCTGCTGCCAAAGGAGAGGCAAAGAAAGACAGCGACATCGATATATTTTTCGATGTTCATTCTGCGACAAAAAAAATTCAGAAGGAAATCGAAGATGCTATTGAATCATTCTATAAGAGCAGAGACGCGCTCATATTCAAGGCAAAAGGAGTTGACAACAAGATCAATGCCATCGTAGGAAAGCTTGAAGAGTGGAATGACCTCAAGCAAAGCATTGAAGCAAGCGGGATTGTTCTCTATGGTCCCTATGTTGGTGGAAGGATCGAAGGCAGAAAATATGCAGTCATCTCCTGGAGTCGCATTGGCACAAACAGAGGCGCATTCCTCAACAAGATATATGGATTTCGAGCGAATGACAAGAAGTATCAGGGGCTTCTTGAGAAGCTTGAAGGAAGGAAATTGGGGAAAAGCACAATCATGGTTCCTGTCGAACGTAAAAACGATATTTTGCCTATATTAAAATACCACGATGTGGATGCGACAATACAGGAAGGGTACTTCTAAGGATTTTTCCAGGGCAAAAAATCCAGTCGGACTCATCCCCTCTTCCAAGATATTGGTATGGAACCTATCGTATCTTCTCTTAAGGGTAACATTTAAATATCCTCTAGCCACAAAGGTGCTCTATGGTTTCGGAAGAAGAGCTGCAGAATATGTCTCCTGATGAAGTTTCCCGCCTGCAGAAGGAGAATTGCATCTTCTGCAAGATCGTGAAGGGTGAGATCCCGTCACGGAAGGTCTATGAGGATGAGAAGATGCTTGCCATTCTTGATATCAATCCTGCGGCAAAGGGGCATACCTTGGTCATGCCTAAGGAGCATTATCCCATCCTTCCGGTGATTCCTCCGGATGTGTTCAAGCACTTGTTTCGGACGACCAAGTACCTTGTCGCGGCGGTGAAGAAGGGCATGGTCGCACCGCAGGTGACGGTCTTTATTGCGAATGGCGCTGTTGCTGGCCAGCAGAGTCCGCATTTTCTCTTTCATATCATCCCGAATGAGGGTGTTGACTTTCCGATTCCCAAGGGCAAGGTGCCTCGGGAAGAAGTGGCAAAGCTCACTCCTGCGCTTCGCACAAATGTTGGTGCTGTCATGAGGAATTATTTGCAGCGTGAGGGAAAGTTGGTGGGTGAGGCAAAGCCGCAGGTACCTCCGACAGTTCAAGTCCCAGGATTGCGTCCTCCTCAAGGAATGCCTGCTCCTGTTCAGCCAATGGACGAATTGCCGCCGCTGCCTCCAGAACCTCTACCGCCTGCTCCTGAAGAGGCAAAGGATAACCTGGCCAAGGTGATCATGGGAAATCCTCGGCTCAAACAGATGCTTATTGAGACTCCGGAGAAGATCAAGGAACTGATGAAGACGAATCATGACCTTGCAGAGCTCTTTCAGGGGATCAATATTGGTCGCTTGTCCCAGAAGCTTCGGGAATTTGACAAGGAAGAGCAGAAGAAAGATGGCAAGAAAGATGATGGGGGAAAGGACGATGACGAGAAAGGTGATCATGAAGGGCCTGACGATACAGAAGATGATTCTGATGAGGACAGGCCAAAGCACGGGAATCCTGAAATGGATAAGATTGCGGGGTTGTTCACATGACCTGTGAATTGTGCGAAGGAAAAAAGGAGCTTCTGTATGAAGATGAAGTCATAAAGATTGCCCATGCAGGAGAAGCCTCGCGAGGACATATTCTTATCTTTCCAAAGCAGCACACCACAGCTATTGATGAGATTCCAGAAGCACTTCTTGAGCATCTGTTTTTCTCTGGGTCGTATGCTGCTGCGGTTCTCTTTGAGCTTCTTGGCGCGCACGGGACGAATATCATCATGTCGGAGAAAGGGCATGTGGCAATTGATATTATCGAGAGAAAGCAGGATGATGGTCTGAATTTCCTGTGGAAGCCAAAGCAGGTGCCGCCGGAGGAGATGGATACAGTGCTTTCGCGGATCAAGGATGCATTGGTCATCGGAAAGGCAGCAGTTGAAGAGAAGCCTGTCGTTATAAAGCAGGATGTGGAAGTTATTTCCGAGGGAGACGGGAATGCTGAGAATTATCTGATTAAGAGCCTGGATAGGATACCGTGAAGATTTACTGATTTCTAAGCTGTGCTACAGGTTCTGCTTTCGTTTGAAAAGGAGTAGTAGTTCTCGCTCCCGCCCCTTCTTTCGTGCATGGCACGCATATGAGGGGTTGTCTATAAAGTCTTGGTTATTTTGCTTATAATTTCTCGTGTGATTAGTAACATATTTATAGTAGTTTATCGACGATAAAATGTGAGGTGGTTTGTTAATGGCTTATCAAAAAGTGTTATTGTCTGACGAGCATA
>JBDRSD010000062.1:0-7798 GCA_043825215.1 Nanobdellota archaeon | reverse complement strand
TATACCTAAAGACATAAATTTTTAGACAGATTTATATACTTGCTCTTCTATGAACTTTGATTAGAGGTGATAATTATGGTTTCGATGCTTTCGAAGATCAAGGCGAGTTTAAAGAGGGTAAAGGATCCGGTTATACGTGAGCGACTTTTGATGGTGCAGAGTTCTTTGAAGAAGCCGTTAAGAGATGTTGCATTGGAGTTTGGTGTTACGCATGGGAAGGTTGCGTACTGGAAGAACAGGTACAAAAAGGACGGGTTGCGAGGATTGTATACGAAGGAACGGAGTGGTCGTCCATCGAAGTTGTCGCGTGAGGTCCAAGCTAAAATAAGACGCACAGTGCGTAGACATGATATGAAGAAGGGTTGGACGACTAAACATATCAAGACGTGCATTAAAAAAGAGTCAGGTGTATTGTATAGTGACCGGCATGTTTTGCGGATTTCTCAGTCTTGGGGATTGTCGCAGATAAAGCCACGAACGCGCGCTGCCTACTCCAAGCAGGAAGACAGAGATGCATTCTTAAAAAAAACGAGCGCTTCCTCGCGAAGGTACCGCTCGACTGGGACATCGTCGTAGAAGACGAAAGCATATTTATCTATGACGTCAAAGTTCGAAAAGTGTGGGCGATCAAAGGAAGTCGACCACGTATCTTAACAACGGGATCGCACAAAAAAATATGCTGGTTCGGCTCCTTAAGTGACGATGGAACACAGCTCTTCAGAAAATATGAAACTGCAGACAGCGACGCATTTCTTGACTACATGGCACAACTGAAAAGGAAACACCCAAAGATGGTGATCTTTCTCGACAAAGCATCCTACCACAAAAAAGAAGCAAGAGTCAAAAGATTTTTCAGAAAGAACAAACACTGCATCAAAGTGCACTGGTTCCCGTCAGGATTTCCCGAATCAAACCCCGTCGAAGAATGCTGGAACCAAGGAGAAACATCAATCCTCGGATCAACATTTTATGACTCATTCAACGACTTTGAGAAAGCATGCATAACATTCTTCAGAACACGAAGATTCATGCTCGACTTGTATAAATACTTATGTCCGTAGGTATATCTTGCTGCAAAGTTGAAGTCTGTCCTGGATGCAAAAGGCATCCGGTCGGAGATTGTCAAGAGTGTCGCGACGCGTGATCCGAACTCTACGAAGAAGTTCACGACGGCGTCGATTGATGAGCGTGTGGAAAAGACAAGGAAAGAGAAGGATGATTCCTACAGGAAGCTTCTTGAGCTTGCAGAAGAGAAGGTAAACGAGGGTATCGTTCCCATCCTGGATGCGACCTTCCACAAACGGTATCGCAGGGAATGGGTGTATGAACTCGCAAAGAAGCTCAAGGAAGATCTTGTCGTCCTCTCCTGTGTCTTTGATGACGAGGATGAGATAGAGCGTATTCTTAAGCAACGTGCAGGGACAGGTGACAAGGATGCAATCCTTGATTCCAACGAGATGCGTGCCATCATGAAAGAGCAGGCAGACCTATTGGATAAGGATGAAACAGCGAAACTTATCGTGTTTGACAGGAGAACTGGCGTCACCGCAAATTTTAAGGATGAATTCGTGGATGTGATACGGGGATTATGGCAAAATACGTAGCAGAAACAAGTGTTGTAAGCATTGATTTTGATGGCGTGCTCGCTCTGGGCTGGCCTGTGAAGATGAAATATGCCAAGGAATGGTTTGGAGTCAGTCTCAGTCTGTCGCAGACAAAAAAAGAGGGATTTGAAGCATTGATGCAGTCAAAAGGAAAACCTGAAATCACCTATCGGTCTCTGATGGATCCACTCAATGAGAAACACATCCTGGAATATGTGGTTCCGGAGGGTTGCATTCAAGCATTGGGAGAACTGTATCAAAAAGGGTTCCGTTTTGCTGTGGTCACGTCGAGAAACGATCATGATCTTTCCTATACACGGGCATTTCTTAAAGAGAGATTTGGTAATCTGATTAAATATGTGCATAACACTCGGGATGAGCCTAAGGGGAGATTCGTATCCAGACTGAAACCAAGAGCACATATTGACGATGATCTGCAAAAGCTTGTCGCGATAGCAAACCTTCCTGTTGAGCTCGTCTATTTTCGTCAACCTGAGAACGCTCATGAGAATCAATTTGAAAAGAATCGCATAGTTGAAATTGATGAATGGATGAATATAAAACAGTTTTTGGAACGGGTAAAATTTATTCATGAAGCGATTTGCTGGAAATATGGATTGGACAACAACTATAGAAATATTCATGAAATATTTGGTATTAAGCAAAATTTGTCAGATGGAAAAGTTGTTGAGCTATTAAAAGAATATGGCTTTCATTAAATTAGCCGATTTACTCTCCGATCTGAGATGCAGCTGAGTTCCGGAAATTTTCCAATTAAAAGGCGTGTATCCGGAAATTTTCCGGAAAATCTACCGTCACGCATATTAAAAGAGCTGCATTTCTTATGTTCTATGAAATCAGTCATTGCCATTGATAATGTTGTTCAGGGAAAAAACAGTGTCCTTTTCTCGCTGCCTTCATTTACAGTGCTGTACGAGCAGCTTTCAAATACATTGCACGCAGGATCAAGAGAAGAGCTTATGCGCGTGATGAAGCTCGCAGAATCTGTCGAATACATGCCTTCTTTTGATAAGACGACTTTGAAACCATCGGAAAAGGGGGATCTTGAAAGTCTCATTCTGAACATTACCGAGAAATGCAATCTTGATTGTACCTACTGTATCTATGGTGATAATTATCTTGGGGAACGTACAAACACTGGAAAGGATATGGATCCTGAGGTTGCGAAGCAGGCTATAGATATTTATGTGGGGAAATCAAAGAGTTCTGTGCTTCTTGTCGGTTTCTATGGTGGTGAGCCTTTCCTTAACATGAAATTGATACGTGAGGTCATCGATTATACGAAACGAGAGCATCCTGAGAAAAAATTCCTTTTCTCGCTTACCTCAAATTTATTTCAGGTCGGCCATCTTGTTGAGGAGATAGCGGATCGTGGTCTCTACATGAATATTAGCATGGATGGTCCTAAAGAGATCCATGATAAACAGCGTATAACCAATTGCGGAAAAGGAACATACGACAATATCAATGAAAACCTGAGCAAGCTTGAGGAGATATCTCCCGGTTTCAAAAAAAGTCATGTCACCATAAATGCGACGTATGATGATTCTGAGGATTTCAAGCCGATAGTTGATTTCTTGACCGCTCATGATACAGAATATGTATCCATGCGTGTCGGTGGTGCTGAATCCAAAGGGTTGAAATCAAAGCGAGACCAGTCAGCAATAATACCTGTTCTGTTCTCTTATGCGGGTATGTATGCGGATAAGATTCTATCAGGCGAGACCCCTCCTGCGGTCTTAAGGAATTTTTTCGATCAATCACTCGATGCAATTCACAGCAGGAGCACAAAAGCCACCCCGTCTTTGATTCCAGTCAATGGATCGTGTTATCCGGGTGAGCGCAAGCTCTTCTGTGATACCGATGGCTCATTGTATATGTGCGAAAAGTTCGGGCAGCGCCTCCCCTTAGGTCATGCAAATACAGGTTACGACAGGAAGGCTGTGGAACAGTCGATTACCAGATACGAGTCATTATTGAACGAGCATTGTGCAGGTGATTGCTGGGCCGAGAGGATATGCACGCCATGCATCCTCTCCACAAAAGATGCTGAAGGAGATATTAGCATTCAGGGACTTACTCAGAAGTGTCCTGAGCTCGTGTTCCAGAATTTGCTTGGTCTTGCTATTTATTCGACTATCTTGCGCGAAGATAAAGATTCCCTTCATGCATATCTAACCAAGGAGGTGGAAACATGTATGACATAAAAAAGGATGATGCGAAGCAGCCTGTTCAGGATGCAGGAAGTGTTCTTGAGGAGATTGCGAAAGCATACACGCGGATGGATGAGGTCAGTGGAGAACAATACGGAATTGACAACTGCAATTGCGGGAATTGCTATTGTCTGAAAGGAAATCTCCTGCTTATCCTATCTCCCGTAGGAATAGCAGCAACAGCGAGTGCATTCGGCCCGATCTCAGCTGCACATTAGTGCATGGATGAGATGAACCAAGAGATGACTGCCGCTTAGGCAGTTCATGCGTGGGAGGTGGAAATATGTACGAAAGAAGAATGAATCATGAAAATTTGCCTATGCAGAACTCTAGCGTTCTTGAGCAGATTGCAGGGGCATATACAAGGATGGAAGATATACAAAATGAACAATACGGGATTGACAATTGTACTTGCGGAAGTTGTTGGTGCTTCAAGAAAGGTGTCCTATTGATACTCTCCCCTGCAGCACTTGTGACAAAAGTGGCTACATTTGGTCCCCTATCTGCCGCGGGCCTTGATTTGTGAATGCGATTGATCAGATGATGGCCGCCATCCAGGCAAGGGATACGTGGGAGGGTCTTTACTCGGCCCTTTCCAGTATTGCTTTTGTTCCTTCGGTCTGTGATGAAAGGCAGCGCTTTGTCGATGCTATTAGAACTATCTGGTCTCACAATAATGTACTTCAGGAAAAACCTTGTCAGCCATTGCCTGGGCGGATAGTCATAAAGGGCGGTATCAAGTATTACATTCACGGGGTCGTGCACGATAGCCCGTATGTTTCTATTGGGGATGATTTTAAAGGAATGGTTGCTTTGCAGTTGCAAGGATATGAGGTCATCTGTGAGGATGGTTTCTTGCAGTGGCTGTCCAATGCTCATTCATTCAATGAAGCCAGGTCGCTAGGGATACGACCGTCTATTCTCGCGGGTCTGAAATTGATGCTCAAAGAGAAGAAACCGCAAAACAAACTGCATGCAATTGTTACCGATCTTTCTGATATTTCCGGATTATTGGGAGTAAGAAAAGAACTTTTCAAGTCATACTTGCCAGAGCCTCTTGGAATGCGTTCCTCCCGCTATCTTAAAGGTAGTCGAATTGATGGCGGGCATTTCTCTCTGGAGGGACTGTCTCGGCGGTATGCTTTTGAGGCAAAAGAGGCTCAAGAATACGCAAAAGAGAATACAATCCCAGAATTGCATATTCTCGTCGGCTGTGCGCATGAACTTGCCTTGGAGTATCTCATATCGCAAGATATAAAAAAGGGAGAGTGTGAAGGATGAGGATGCAGCCATTGATCGTTGTCGATTCTGTCTCTCGTGTCTTTGGCAGGAAGCGTGCCCTTGACAAAGTCTCTCTGGCCATATCAAAAGGTGAGTCTTTCGGCCTGCTCGGCCCGAATGGAGCAGGGAAGACGACGCTTCTCTCGCTATTGATGACGCTTCGCTGTCCAAGTGAAGGAAAGATCACAATCAAGGGTTTTGACGTGGTGACGCAGGACAAGGCTATCCGGGCGTTATTGGGTGTTGTCTTCCAGGAGTTCCTGCTTGATGAAGACCTCACCGCAAGGGACAATCTGAAGATCCATGCGATGCTGTACAAGATCCCATCTCCTGAGAAGAGGATAAACGAGTTATTGAGATTCATCGGCCTTGAAAAAGAGACAGGGAAAGTGAAGGTGTTCAGCGGAGGCATGAAGAGAAGGCTTGAGATTGCCCGCGGCCTTCTGAACAGGCCGGAGATTCTCATCCTTGATGAGCCGACGCTCGGTCTTGATCCGATCGCAAAGTCTGTTGTCTGGAAGCAGATAAAAAAGATCAACAAGGAGGGAACGACCGTCATCCTCGCGACAAATGATGTCTATGAGGCAGAGCGTTTGTGCAAGCGGATCGCCATGATCGATCATGGCAGGATTCTGTATTGCGATAGTGTGGTAAAGGTGAAAAAGAAGTACAAGACGATCGAGAAGATGTTCTTTGGGGTGGCAGGAAAGTGAAGGAACTCTTGCAGGAATCATGGACGCTTGCGAAGAGGGATTATAAGCGGCATTTTTCCATCCTGAATATGATCGGGCTTATAATAATCTCGTTGGCACTCCTCATTGGGATATCGATAGGCCTTGATAAGTTTATCCGCCTTCCAGAAGGGGTGTCCTACTTTGAGTTCTTCCCGACTGGATTCATCGCATACATGGTCGCAATAATGTCCTTCAATGTCGGGTTGAGCGTTGTCGAGGATAAGAATAGGTTCATGAAGCTTGTCTTTGTCGCGCCTGTCTCGCGCCTGTCGATATTTTTCGGGAAAATCATCCACACGCTCTTGAATGCGGCATTCGTCTACACATTTATCGGGCTTGGTGTTCTCGCCTATATTGGCGAATTGAGCGTGCCGAGAATATTTTTCATGATAGTAATGATTCTCCTTATCGTGCATCTTTTCATGGGGTTGGGTCTTTTTCTTGCAGTATTCATTGAGAAGATGGCAACTTTTCAGGCGATAAACGGCGGCCTTCTCATGTTCTTCCTCTTCTTTTCAGGAATCGTCTACCCTATCTCCGCTCTTCCGTCATGGCTGCGAATCATCACGTACGTCAACCCGCTCACCTATGCTGCTGACGCGACGGCGTTCGCGCTTACAGGCACGTCGACGATTCCATTTTCTATCTTTGTTGTTCTTTTTCTTGCAATTGTATTGCCAATACTTGCAATCTATTTTTTTGAGAGAAAAATGAGAAGCTAGGTCTCAAACCCGATCTTCTTTTCCTTGATGTGTTCGAGGAGTTTCTTCTCGAAGTCGTCTTTTTTCACGCCGAACTTGACCTTGCCGTCGAGTGTCCTCACAGCAACTGTTTTATTCTCGACTTCTTTCGCGCCGATCGTGATCATGAGGGGTATCTTTGCTGCTTGTGCATCGTGCACTTTCTTCGGGATGGATTCTGACCTGTCATCCATATCCACCCGCACTCCTTTCTTGCGCAGTTCCTCGTAGAGCGCTGTTGCGTATTTCTCCTGGTCGTTTGTCACCGTCATGAGAACCACTTGTACTGGTGCGAGCCAGAGCGGGAATCTTCCTGCGTAGTGCTCGATGAGAAATGCTGTGAACCGTTCGTGAGTAGACAAAGGTGCGCGATGGATGACATACACCTCGTTTGATTCCCTGCCATCTTTTCCAGTATACTTCAAGTCAAACCTTTTTTTTGCTGCAAAGTCAAGCTGTATTGTCGATAGGCTCTCTTCCCGTCCAAAGACGTTCTTGAACTGGATGTCAATTTTTGGTCCGTAGAATGCTGCTTCACCGTTTCCTTCTGTGAATGGGATTTTTAATTCCTGCATGATTTTCCTGATGGCATCCTGTGAGAATTCCCACGCATCTGGTTCGCCAATATATTTGTCCTTGTTCTCAGGATCCCAGAGCGAGAGTCTGAAGGTGAAGTCAGTGAATCCGAATGTCTTGTAATAGGCAAGGGTGAGTTTCATGACGCGCTTGAATTCTTCTCCGATCTGCTCTTTTGTGCAGTAGATGTGTGCATCGTTCATTGAGAGCATCCTGACACGAAGGAGCCCGGAAAGGGTGCCTGAGAGTTCATTCCTGTAGCATGTCCCGTATTCTGCGATGCGAAGCGGAAGTTCGCGATAGCTTCTGCTTGTGTGATTGAAAACCAGATGGTGGATCGGGCAGTTCATTGCCTTAAGATAATATGTGCCGTCGTCCATGACCATGGGTGGATACATGGAATCCTTGTAGTGCGGCAGGTGCCCTGATTGCAGGAATAATTCCTGTTTTGCCATGTGGGGCGTTGCGACCCGGACATAGCCATCTTTTTCTTCGCATTCGACTGCGTAGTTCTCAATCTCGCGTCTGATGATTTCACCCTTGGGTAGCCAGATAGGAAGTCCGCGTCCGACGTGTTCGTGGAGCATGAATATTCCCATGTCGCGTCCGATCTTCTTATGGTCTCGTTT
>JBDRSD010000061.1:0-9912 GCA_043825215.1 Nanobdellota archaeon | reverse complement strand
TGTGTCTGATTCCCCTTTCCATTACATCGTCTATGATAATCCTCCTGCTGAGATTCTCCAGAAGATTCCTGCGAGAATTCCCATCATCTTGTACGATTCGTTGACTGAAGATGCGCGTTTTGGCATGATTGAGGTGGTGCGCTATTACTAGGCGAGGTCAGATGGAGGTGTTGGGATTGACCATGATAATAGTTCTCTTTCTCTTAGGAATAGGCTTGCTTGTTTTTTTCGGCAGGCCAAAAGGCGCGAGCTTCATCACAGAGTATAATCAGAAGCTTGCAGGAAGCTTTGTGACGATTATTCCCGACGTGAAGATGGAGTGCCTTGAGTATGATGTCAGGATGGCTGAGTATATCCGTGCGTGCGCGACAGACGGCTCGATTGCCTGCGCAGGGGATGGTACTGAAGCTACATGTGCTGCTCTTGAGACTGCACTGGAAACAGCGCTTGCCAACTCGCTTGACGTGTGGGGGTATGAGTACGAGCTCTCACTTTCGCGGACAACTATCGATATCAGCAATCATGGTGAGGTCGTGTGCGAGGATAAGCCAAGAAGGGTTGTTGGCGAGCAGCCGCTTCCCATTAGTGCCATGGGCGGGGATCCGGTGATCATCCGCCTTTCGCTCTGCTATTGAAATGCGCTTTTTGCGTCTGTGCTGAAAAGGAGGTATCCTGCGATGGCGCCGTCGATGAGCAGTTCGAGAACTGTCCATCCTGATGGGTTTGCGAGGGAGAGGAGTGCGCCTGCGAATCCGAGGAGGGAGAGGACGATCGCAAGGATTCTTGCCCAGCTTTTTCCCTGCCAGAGACCCCGTGCAGTGAAGAATTCTGTGACTCCTATGGCGACGAAGAATATGCCGACGAGGATGGCGACGATTGTTATGAATGCGCCAGGAATGGTTGCAAAGAGTGGGATGACTGTTGAGAGTAGGTTTGCCCCGAAGATGAGGATGATGCCGACGAGAAAGAAGAGCGCGCTTCCGAGGAAGAAGAAGACAGAGATGATCTTGACAGGAAGAGGAAGATTTGGCTTGGCGTGTAGCTGTTCAGGAACAGAGTGGGTTGTGGTGGTTTTCTTGGCAACGGCTTTCTTTGTTTTTTTCTGTGGCATAGGAGGCACCTGGAAGGTATTTATGGAAGTGATTGTTTATATGTGTTGTGCTTTAGTAAAATATTTAAAGCAGGAATGTGCAGGAGGTCTTTGAGGTGAAGTTACTATGTTCAAGAAGGCTCAAGGAATAAGTATTAATGTTATTATTATTGCAGCAATAGCTCTTCTCGTCTTGGTTATCCTGGCGATTCTTGTGTTGAATGCGGGGAAGAAGACTGATGAGGGGACGAAGAAGTGTTTTACGCTTGGTGGCAAGTGTCAGGAACGGTATTGTGATGAAGGTATGGATCTTGAGGGTGCATCAGATTGTGGTGATGGATATTGCTGCCAGCTCATAGGTTTGGAATGATGAAGAAGGCTGAACTTGCAATCAACGTCGTGATTGTGGCAGTCATTGCAATACTTGTCTTGATTGTTCTTGCAGTGATTCTCATGAAGGGCATTGGCCAGGGCAGCGACACGGCGTTTGCGTGCGAGAATGCGGGTGGCGCGTGTGAGTCTGGCTATGGTGGGAAATGCCCGACGCCTCCTGAAGGAAGTACGTATTATCGCTACTTCCTGGGTGATTCTGGCTGCAAGAAACAGCTCGGCGATGGTGGGATCTGCTGCAAGCTCCAGGACATATGATATTGTTGCATAAGAAGGGGATGAGTGGAGTTCTTCTCTCGATAATTATCCTTGCGATCCTCCTGCTCATCTTGTCTCCGCTCCTTGGCAGGATGGGAAGGTCTGCTGCAGACACGTTCAAGTGCGAGAGCCCGAGCAAGAATGGGGAGTGCCTGCCTGAGGCAACGACTGACAGGATTCCTCTGGGCGGGCTGTATACTGATTGCGAGAAGAAATCAAAGGACACTGGCCAATCCCTTTCCTGTTTTTTCAAGAAGGAAGTCCAGGGTGGTGGCATTCCCCATGTCGATGAGATTCCTGTTGATCAGGGGCTGAACCTGCGCCGGGTGACCTTTGCAGGCGAGCACGCCTCGATGGTCCCTTCTGTGCAGACCTCTCCGCGGGCGGAAACCATCATCGAGAATTTGAAGATTTCAGACAAGCCGTCAATCACGCTCTATGTGGGGCGCATGTACGCATTCTATGGCGTGATTTCAGGCATCGCATTCGAGTATTGCTCCATCTACATCCGCAAGGGCGAGTTCGCACCTGGCACGAGCAACATCTATGGTAGCGTGAGCAAGAGTAAGTGCAATGATCCAAAGACCTGGTCTGCGCCACTCTATTTTGTGCCAAAGGATGGGGACAATACCCTGAACCTGCAATTGGTTATGGTGAGGAAGAGTTCGCTTGATGATACGGGCTTCAACGATCCTTTGGTTGTGAACCTGGAGATCAAGAGCAAGCCAGTGGTGAAGTATGACAATTTCAAGGGGCACGCAGGAACGAGCATGGACGCGATCGTCAACGGTGAGTACCTGGATGGGAAGCCGAAATCGTTCGCATTGGAAAATGCGAAAGTCAGGTTGGAATTTCAGAATACGGTGATTGGTGCTGACCCGTACCTGAACTTTGACGACATCATCACGTGGGGTGTAGATGAGATTAGGATTGATGGGACAAAGCTCAATTACCTGTCAAGTGGTTTGGTGAAGATAACGATCAAGGACACGCCTTGGAAGACGCCGCCAAATCCGCTTCTCGCATATTATTCATATACTGGCCAGGCAGACCCGACGTTCAAGGAAGCATATAAGTCCTGCGATATCTGCAAGTCTCCCTCGTTCTCCCAGTCTGGCTCTGTCACGTTCCAGGCTGACGTGAAAGGGAAATTTTTGATATTTAAGGTCTTTCCAGGCACCTGTGGCATCCTTTCAAAGACAGAATGTCTTGATATGCCCTTGAAGGTTGCAGGCCTTGAGTGCTATTGGAAGAATACCCAGTGCTTGAAGTGCGAGAGGACACTAGTGAAGGAATGCGGCGATTACGGCAGGGAGAGGGCATTTTGCATCGCCGACTCCTGCAACATCGACAATGACCCGAACTTTGATTCTGCGTGCACGTATGTCGAGAGGAACTGGTGGCCTGATGCGTGCGTCTCTTGTAAGGACAAGAAGGCATGCAAGGATTATGATGCCATCAAGGAAGCGTGTGAAGAGGATCCATGCAGCATCAATAAGGCGTGCACGTGGTCTCCTGCAAAGGACAAGTGCGTGGATTGCAAAGCAGTCAGTTCCTGCAGTGATTATGACCGGATTGCGAGGGATGAGGCTTTTTGCAGGCAGAATGTCTGCGGTGTTGGCGAGGGCTGCCTTCGCGCAGGAGGTTCGTGCATTGCAAAGCAGGGCGGCATGGCTGCTTAGGAAAAGATTTATATAGCACGTTTCTGAAGATACATCCTTTATGGCCTGTCGTGGAAGTGTGCGGATGCTTGTCGTTGTCCTTATTGCTGTCCTCTTGTTCCTGGTCATGCTTGGTATTATCTGGAGGTATTATAATGCTCTCGGGTAAGAAGGGAAGTCCGCGGTTCTTGACTGAGGATGTGATCTATGTGGTGTTGGGCTTTCTTGCGGTTGTTGTTGTGGTCGTCTTTGCGATAAATACCTTCAAGGATTCTGATGTGGACAAGCTCGAGAAGTGCAGGGTGTCTCTTAAGGTGAAGAATGTCGTGGAGGATGTCAAGGGCTTCTGGAAATATGTCTCTAGCACGCCAGACCTCTGCTCGACGATTGATAAAGGGGAACTTCCTAAGAAGGGAAACTCAAAGGATGATTTGGAGAATGAAGTCATGAAGCTCATTGCTGACGCGTGGAAGGTCTCTTTGGAAGGGCAGCCCTCCGTGTTTGGGAATCAGATCATAACAAACAAGAAATGCTTCAAGGTGTTCATCTTCGAGGTGAAGGTGCTTGATGACCTGAAAGAGGGGGAGGTTCTGAAATGGTCTGATTTTAAGAATGATCTTGGCCTGTTTCCGTATAAGGAGTTTGACGTGAATGGCGAGCGGGTGATGTACACTGTCCTTGATTATGTGCAGGATTCGCCAAATCCGGAATCTGAAGCAGGCAGGATTGATGTGTTCCCTGCGAGAAACAGGGACAATTTCTGCGAGGATGATGCAGGAAAACCGCTCGACAAAGACAAGTGTGACGACAAGCGGGATAATCAGGGCTTTCAGCCGAAAGGAATCTACGCGATTGCTGTCGTCTCAGGCCAGGGTGCTGCATTGAAGGGCCTGGCGCCGCCTGACTCTAAGATCAATTATATTATCATCGATACGGAACCAAATATACGGGGGTTGTGCGTTGAAGGAACATAAGGGCGCGGTCTCACTCACCTCGATCATCTTTTATGCGATCCTTGCGATAGTCCTTGCAGGCATCATAGTGCTTTTGATCACGCATGGAAAATCATTGGCAGCAGATTTTGTGAGGAAACTGTGGTGAAGATGAAGAAGAAAGGTTTTTTTTTTATGGCAAAGCTCATCATCGGGCTCGTTATACTGACGCTTTTGATCATGTGGTTCTTCTGGCCCAATGGCGCATTCGCGAAAGTGCGAAACCTCATCACAGGAAACGCGCAGCCATTGGATGAGCGCCCGATAAAGGGTCCCGTGCGCGTGGAAGAGGGTATCACCTTCAGCCCGAACATGTCCATTGACGCTAAAGACTCGTTCCTCTTGTTCATGCGCGCGATGCACCCGCAAGAGGTCGAGCCCTGCCTCATGCTGGTGAGCTTTCCTGACTGGGAAGTCTACAAGGAGGATGTGAGGATTCTTGCAGACCACGAGTACTTTATTGACATTTTTGAGACAAGTACGGGCAGGCAGATTCAGCTCGTTGACCCGGCGAAGCGTGTGCGGGCACGCTTGAGTGAGGAGACGAAAAAGCCATGCCTTGTCGCAGGAGAGTCTGCATCTGCTGCAGGCAATGTGGCAAAGAACTTCAAGAAGTGCCTGGACAACAACTTTGATTCGTGCGAAGGCGAGATGTTTTCTGTTGTCGACCAGGTCAAGATCCATGGGCGGGAGATGGAGGAGCTTGACATTCCGCGATGGAATGCAAAGCGCAAGAATGATTTTATCGAGTTTGAGGGCAAGAAGTGGTGGGTCTTCTATCATGATGGCATCCAGACGTGCTTCATCCCGAACGGCGGAAGCAAGGACGGTAACGAGAAGGGAGTCAAGAAAAGCGTGATAGAAGATTATTTAAAACGATCTGATAAGAAAGTGTGTACAAGGTGATATGCATGAGAAGGTTATCTGGAAAAAGGGGCATTTCGAATATGATCATCGCTTTGATCATGGTCGCGGTATTGGTTGTCTTTGGTATCATGTGGGCGAGAAACTCGTACGCGTCAGCAAAGAAGGCGGGAGATATTGCCGCGTGCAATGTGGGAAAGGACTTTGATGCTGATGGTGTTGTGAATAGCCTTGACCAGTGCAAGTGTGACCACGAGCAGGTGCCCATGGTTGCCATGATGGAGATCAAGAACGATGAGCAGCAGGCGTGCAGTGTCTACCGCTATAAATGCACAAAAACTGATGGACAGTGGCTCGCTGACTCGAAATGTGTCCCGACGAGAGATGTAGCAGCTGATTTTGTCGACCAATGTGCACCAGGAGGTTTCCAGACGCTTGACAAGATGCTTCGTGATGCCAACGGAGCCCCTGTGAAGTTCTGCCCTACTGACGCGAAGGCGTGCGAGGACAAAGTGAAGCGGTCTTGTGAGGACACGTATTCCTGATGAAGAAGAAAGGCATTGCATGGAAGTTTGTCCTGGGATTGGTCATCGCAAGCCTGCTGATGATTGTCGGCTGCAAGGCTGTCGCAAACGTTCTCTCGGTCTTTGATACTGGTCCGCAGAACTCATTCAAGGAGTTTTCGTCCCTTCTGCAGGAGATGGCGTCAAAGCCGAGTGGCTCATCTGAGCCGATAACACTCACCTTGCCAAAGGATGGCGATGTGAGAGGTTTTAATGATGATCGCGATTTCTCATTTATTTGGAAGGAAGGCGATGCGAAGAATGTGGGTTCTTCGACCAATCCTGATTGTGAGGCAGACTCGTGCGTGTGCTTTTGCAAGAATACGAAGGGTGATGGTGCCTGTGAGTCAAATAAGGGGCGTTGGATGTGCGAATCAGTGCCTGCCACAATTGCTGCAGCATTCTCGGATTGCAGTCAGACAACGACGACAAAGTGTGTGGAATGGTCACGAACCGGCGGTTTTTTAATAAAGCCGAAGATGTTTGATGGGTCGCGTCCAGTAACGATGACAAGTTTTGTTGTTGAGAATTATAATGGTATGCTTGGCATATGTGCACAACCCCCCTGCTTTACGCCTGTGCAAAAGAAACGTGCTGATTTTCATTATATTCTTGCAAAAGAAATCTATTCCTGCGTTGGTGAAATCTATTGCGTTGGCGGGACTGTTGTTCTTGATTCCATTCTTGTTCCTATTGATGATGATAAGTTTACAATCGTCGCAAAACGGGTTAGCATGTCAACTACCTATCCTGCTGTGCGTAGCGATATCAAAGCGATAGCAATCTATCTTAAGAAAAAGGATGTTGTTATTGATGCATTTTATCTCGTGGAGAATGCAGAAAACCTGAAGGGTCCCTTTATTGATACGGCTTTGACGAGTGATTTTGCATATAATGAAGAACAAACATCATTTCCATTCCAAAATCTCTTGATTCGAGTGATAAAGGTTGATCCAGTAACAGGAGCTCCACTTCCAGGAGAAGTTTCAGAAGAAGACAGTTTCGAGTTGAGTTCAGAGGGTGATGACATACTTATTAAGGTTGATCGGTTTATTGACAAGAAGTACGTCCTCGTCGCTATCGGCAATGGCAATGAAAATATCTACGGTCCCTTTCCTGAAGGGGAAGAGCCAAAGCCTCCTTTTCCCTTGGTCTTCTATGTGAAGGAAAAAACTTAAAAACAGCATCCATTAGAGTGCTCTTATGAATAAAAAGGGGTCTGATCCGAATTATACGTGGCCTGAGCTTGTCCTTGCGGGCGTTCTCGTCTTTGGCATCATGTTCGGTGTCGTGTATAAGATTGCGAATCCGCATAAGATCAACCAGGAGTATATTGCAAAGGATTCGGCAATAATCATTGACACACTCTATGGCACACCGAGGAATGCGCAGGTTGGTATCCGTTATCCGCACGCATTCGCCCAGTATCATCTCGTCGCAAAGAATAATCTTGTGCAGGTGGGAAGTGTTGGGGATGCGATGAATGACCGCACTGCAAGGTATCCGTATAGTCATCACCAGGAATATGCTCTCCTCGATGCAGACTTTCTCTTCTTAAGCCTGGATTTCTTCAAGGACAGGACTGCTGTCTCGTTCACGCCAAAGCAAGGGGTTGTCATCGGCCAATTGCCTGTTGAAGATGTGGATACAAATGCGAATATGGATGACGTGCGAATATTTGTTTTTGAAAGCCCTGACACGAAAGCAGTAGGCGATCTCCTCAGTCAGATACTCTTAGCAGAAAGTAGATCCTCTCGTACGGCAACCATTGATAATGCAGACGTGATCATCTATCTCACAAAGGGCACTGAAAACACGTTAAAGGTCTATTATTCAGATATTGACGCATCAATGACAAGAAAATCAAGAAAGCTTGCTACGCTCATCCATAACGAGTTTTCGCTGAAGGATGGCGTGTTTGATTCCTTTGTGATCCAGCCGCCAGAGACGCACGAGAACGCATTTGCCATCTTTCGAAAGGCGCTTCCTGTCGTCTATGTGGAGCTTGGCACTGTAGAAAAGCCAGCCACTCTATATTCGGAGAGCATAAGTGTTGCGCTGAGGAGGTATTTTGCATGAGGGGAAAGAAGGGAGATTCCACTGCAGGCGCGAAACTTCCGTATTATATCGTCTTTGCGCTCTTCATGCTTCCGCTCATCTTCTTGATTGTCGTTGCTGCTCGGGTGTATATTGGCGGCATCCTCTTCCTTGACGAGAATGTCTATCATGAGATGTATGCTGAGCGTGCGATGACCTGTTTTGCTGTCTACGACCAGAAGCTTGAGCGCACTCTCCTCGTCATTGACAAGGCGAAAATCTCAGATGAGCGCTTGGACGAATGTTTTGCAGGTTCGCATAAGGGCATTTCTGTCTCGCTTGAGGATGAGCGCACGCACATCCCGTTAGTCACGGCAAGGAATGCGAACAGGAATACCCCTGACACAACCCTTCCTTTTCCTGTCCTGTATGTTGATGCCGGTATGATCAAACGTGGTGTCTTGAAGGTGGCAATCTCAAAGAAGGGAGGTTCATGATGCGAGTGTTCAAGAGACGACTGAACAAGCGGGGAAGCGAGTCGCCGACAGACATCACCGAACTCTTTTTTGCCCTTCTTTTTATCGCGATAGGACTCTCCCTGCTTTTTATTCCCGCAACGTGCAAGAAGAGTGCTGACAAAAAGAGGGTGATAGAGGATATTGTGCTTATCGATGCATCGCGTGACATTCTTTACCTATTGTACGAGCCTGTGGGACAGATGACTGTTGCGGACGCAATCATTCTCGGCGTCCATGACCAGACGTCTCTTGATGTGGCAAAGAAACAGATCAGGTTGCGATTAGACGAGAATAACGCAGGTTTTCCTTGGCAGCAGATAATGGCAAAGACAGGTTCAAAGGAGATATTGAATGAGGGCAGCAGGTTTAGTTTGATTGCCAAGAAAAATGTGCCGATTGAGACTCTTTTACCTGCGATTGACGGCAGTATGATACGTATCGAAACAAAAGTGACGATAGGATTTCAAAAATCTATGGAGCCAAAGATATGAAAGGCAAGAAAGGGATGGGTTTGTCGATTTTGGCAGGTATCGGTTTTCTCTTAGCTGTTTGTCTCTTTCTCGTCATAAGTAGTAATGCGCGTATCCTTGATCGTGGTGCTGGAAATATTGGTGCGATTCCCTTGGATGTCATCCGTGCGAGGTATGCGGGAGAACAGGCCCTGCTATTCCTTGATTATAGTGCGAAGTATTCTTTGCCGTATGCGATCCTCGCGACTGGAGATTCTGGAGGTCTTGCTGATGCTCCCTGCGGTGCTTACATCTCTTCCTTGTGGAACACGAATGTTTCAATATGCCCGCCGAATGTCTCCTCTGCATTGAAGCAGGCGTTTGACGATCGTTTGCATGTGTACCTGAACCAGTATCCGAATATTCCTGTGCATACCTATCAGTATCAGATTGATTCAAATAATGTAAAGGTCTCTCTCCTGGGTTTTTCCAGTGAGGATCTCATTATTCCTATGACAAAGACTGGTACTGGCTTTGCAGAGCTTTCAGATATGGGTGGTGGTCTTGTTTTTCCTGTGGAGGGTAATCCTATTATTACATCGTGTTTTGGCGACAGGATCCTGGATTCAGGTCCTAATAATCATGATGGTTTGGATTTTCGCACAGAGCAGGTGAATACGAAGATTTTTGCGATTGCACCTGGGCAAGTTGTCTCTGTATGTGAGGAATGGGTCGGTGTGTGCGATTGCAGTGTCGCATCGAGTCCAAAGGCGGGGAGGGCGTGTAATCCTAAGAATGGTTGTTGGATGAAGTGCGGCAATCTCGGAAATACGGTCCTCATCAAGCACGCAGAGAATTTCTATTCAAGATACAGTCACTTGTCCTCTGTCGAGGTGCAGGTCGGTGACCAGATATCTGGAGGTATGTTTATCGCGTTCTCTGGCGATACTGGTTATTCTGAAGCACCCCACCTTGATTTAAAGATATACACGACAAGCGATACGAGTGGTAAGCAAGGAAAAAATGCGCTATGCATCTATAGCGATGACCAGCTCGCAACGCTTACTTCTTCTGCAGACAGCTGCAAGGA
>JBDRSD010000060.1:0-13855 GCA_043825215.1 Nanobdellota archaeon | reverse complement strand
GGCTTCATCCAATAATTAAATAAAGTCTTGTTTCTAGGATGAAAATCTATGGGCAAGCCGAATATTCGGCTCAACCCACAGATTGACTCGATTCGCAATCGAGTCCTATTGGAAAAAGCGCTTGGAGTGCTTCTCTCCTGCGCGCTAATCCTACCAGCAATGACGCATACTGGACGAGGAAGGAAACCGTACGATTATCGAATAGTTCTCGTGCTGAGCATTCTTCGGGTGCTTCTCCGTAAAAGGTATGCGGACTACGAGACAGAAATGCGCAGTGACAGGCGTTTGTTGGACGTGCTAGGACTTCCTGCTTTGCCGTGCAAGAGCACGGTGAACAATTATGACCTGCACGTCTTCTCATTGGGATTCTTGTCACGTTTTAACAAGAAGCTTGTGAGCGCTTGGGTTAAAAAACCTGTCGATTTATTGCTTGACGCATCTGGTATCAGGCTGGTAGGAAGAAGCATCTGGTTCTGCATACGAACCAAGAAGCACATACGGAAGAAGGATTGTGACAAGATCCACATTGCAGTAAGCTTGTGCAGTTTGCTTATTGCAAACTTTCGTATCTCGAATGCGAAAAGAAACGATTCGCCGTTTCTCAAAAAACTGCTCATACCATTTGGCAAGCTTGGGCTTGTCATCGTCGACAAAGGGTACAGCGGAAAGAAAAATGCAGAGTACGTAGCAAAAAGAGGAGGAGCATTCTTCTGTCCTTTTAAGAAGAACGCCAAACCCTCCGGACTGAATACGTGGTCATACTTGCATCGTATGTGGACAGCGTTTAGCACACTTTGCACGAGCATCTACCATCAAAGAAACAAGGTAGAAGCAGTATTCTCTGCATTGAAGAACAAGTATGGTGACCAACTCTACGCAACACGCTGGTATTCACGACGACGAGAAATGGCAATGCGATTCATCGCTTACAATGTGAGAATCATCGTAGGCATACAAATCGCACGCGAGAAAGCAATACCACTGTGGGTTAGAGCATAAACCTTCTGTAAATATTTTTATGGTTGTGGGGGTGGACCAAATCTAGCGAAAGCTCTGCACATCAATCATTCGTTGGCGGCAGACGGGGCGGGGGACGCCCCAGTCGGGGTGCCCCGTAGGACAAATTGCGAAGCAATTTGGCCGTCTGCCCGCCAGTATTATCAAAAACAACAGAAAAATCAAGAATCATGAATTATTGGATGAAGCCGTATTTTCGCACAGATCAGCCGTGCTTCGCATCAATAGCGTTTCCAATCCGCTCGACTGCGATGACATATGCTGCAGTCCTGTAAGTTGTCTTTTTCTTTTGAGCAACATCCAACAGGTTCGCAAACTCCGTCACCATGATCTTTTCGAGCTTTTGGTAAACCTCTTCCTCTGTCCAATAGTATCCCTGGTTGTTCTGCACCCATTCAAAGTAGGAGACGATGACCCCGCCCGCGTTTGCGAGGATGTCTGGGATGACAGGTATTGCCTTCTTTGCAAGGATTTCATCCCCCTCGACCGATATCGGCCCGTTCGCGAGTTCCACGATCATCTTCGCCTTGGTTTTTGCAGCGTTTTTCGCATTGATCTGATTTTCCAGAGCTGATGGGATGAGGATGTCGCACTCGATTTCGAGGAGTTCTTCGTTGGTGATTGCCTTGCCAAATTTTGCGTGGGCGAGTTTTCCTGTCTCCTTCTTGATCTTGCTGACCTTTTGCAGGTCTATGCCTTCTTTGTTATAGAGCGCGCCCTTTGAATCAGATAGGCCGATGATCTTCATCCCGGCTTTTTGCAGCATGGATGCGATATGCTCTCCTGCGTTCCCATATCCCTGCACGGCAACTGTTGCATTCTTCTTAATCAGTCCACGGCGCACAGCATCCATGATGATATAGAAGGCACCCTTTGCAGTGGAATCATTCCTGCCCAGGCTCCCGCCAAGAGAGATGGGCTTTCCGGTGATGAATCCAGGATAATTCCCTCGTGAGATCGTATTGTACTCGTCGAGCATCCAGGCCATGACCTGGCTGTCTGTGTAGACGTCGGGTGCTGGGATGTCCTTGTCAGGCCCGAGGATATCAAATGCCCCACGGATATAGCCACGGCTTAATCGCTCGAGTTCACCCTTGGAGAGTTTTTTCGGGTCGACAATGATGCCTCCCTTTCCTCCGCCAAAGGGCAAGTTTGCGATAGCGCACTTGAATGCCATGAGAAAGGATAGTGCTTTCACCTCGTCCAGGGTGACTGCGGGATGATAGCGGATGCCTCCTTTTGTCGGCCCTCGGGAATCGTTGAATTGCGACCGGTAGCCAGTATAGACGTGGAACGTTCCATCATCCATTTTCACAGGTATGGAAAATTCGAGGACTCGTGCGGGCTTGTCAAGTATTGCCCGTGCCTGTGCAGAGACAGTGCTGTGCTTCAGTGCCTGGTTCAGTACATTCCTGCTGTTGTCATAAAAGGAGAAGCTCATAAGGATCACCTCTTCTGAGGGAGATGGCAGGCATTTATTAATGTTTTGCAAGGTAAAGGACAAAATATAAAAACTGAGGTATTAAAAAAGGTATCTGATGGCTGACGAGCTTCTGGTGAAGAAGATCCGGGAACGGATGGCGAAAAAAGGCGCTAGCCTTGACGGGCTTCGCAGGGAATTCTCACAGGTCTACCTTGAGCAGGATATTGATGGGGCAATACATGAATATGAAGAGGAAAAGGAGCGCCTTGAATTGCCTGTTCCAGAAGGAAGGAAGATGGAAGGAAAACGAGTGCAGGCGAACGTATTCTTTCTGTTCTTGCATTTCGTATTCAATAATCCATTGCTGACCTTTTTTGCTTTATGCTATGTCTTTTACCGGATCTTGCTCTGGAGTAACGAGAGTGTCCATGTTGTTTCGGATGATAAGTTCGCTTTTTTTATCATATTTCACCTTCTCTTATTCTTTGGGGGAATCATTGTCATTGCAAAGCTGCTCTCATGGATTGCGGATTCTTCTCAGGAATTCGGCCCTGCCCAATATCAGTTCTTGCGAGGCATGCAGCTCCAGCTCCTGAATCTTGGCGCGTTTTTGGGTTTGTTGAAGATTATTGAGACGCAGCAAGGATTGGTCATTGTGCTCTTTGCCATAACGATCCTCACCTTCATGATCATTCTCATCTCAATGGCGTATCGGATACTCATCATGAAAGCAATAACGTTCTTCATCATATTTGAGGCGATAAGCCTTGCTATCTGGGGCGCAATATACATCCTGAAGGGTATTCTTTTCAATTCAGCATAGCAAGAAACCCCTATCAAGAAAATACTGAAGAAAAAAATAATTCCTATTTCTTTGGAGGGGCCTTTGCGTCCTTTGGAGCTGCCTTTGCTTCCTGTGGCGCGTATTGCCTGATGATCTCATCGGGCAGTCCTGCTTCCTTGAGTTTCGCGCGGATCACGCTTGCCTCTTTTCCTTCAAGCCCTGCCATGATGGCTTTTGCGCGCGCGTCAATCTCTGCTTTCTTGTGGGCGAGTTCGTCCTGCAATTTATTCTTCTCGTCTGCAAGAGCTTTCAATTCCTCCTGGGAGAGTTCGGTCTTCTCTTTGGTGATCTTGTCATCGAACTTGCCTGAATCGACGAGAGCAAATGCCTCTTTTGCAGGCAGGCCTTCTACCATGACACCCATGGACACGCATGTTCCTATGATCTCCTTGACACGCTCTTTTGTGGTCTTTCCGAGGAGGGCGTCTTTCTTCATCTTGGATATCTTGATGAGCTGCTCGATCTTCAGGTCTGCCACAAGCTCGACTTTTGCCTTGCCTGAGCCTTTCTCGATGCCTGCCTCTTTCTTGATGAGCGCTGAAGCTGGCGGCGTTCCCACAGTTATCGTGAATTCCTTTGTCTCGACATCGACTGTGATCTTTACCGGTACCTGCATGCCCTTGAAGTCCTCGGTCTTCTTGTTGATCTCGACAATCACCTTTCCGATGTTGACTCCGAGCGGCCCGAGTGCAGGTCCGAGAGGGGGTGCTGCTGTCGCTTTTCCCCCTTCAATTAAGGATTCCACAGTCTGTGTTGCCATGGCATTCTGGAAATCCACTCCCTTTATAAAGATTACGACAGGGCAAACGAGCAGGGAAAGCGGCTTCATCCAAAAATTCGCCCGACGGCGTGCAGTGCCAGGTTCGCCTCTCGCCGATTTCTTCAATAGCCGACATTCCCCGTAAGGGACAGACCCCCTTGTCGGCTCTGATGACCAATTAATTAGGGCTCACAAATGGGCACTGCACCATTTTCTGGATGAAGCCAGGGAAAGCATAACATTTATATAATATCAGCAACAAGGTAAAAAAAGGAAAAAGGTGGTTATGTGAGAAAGGGTCAAGCGTCTGTGGAAACTCTTGTGTTGGTAGGCATTGTTGTGGGCATATTGGCATCGAGCCTGTATCTTGCTTTGCAGTCGAACAAGGGTGATGATGTGCAATCTAGGCAAGTGTATGGCATGGGTGTGCAGCTTGTCTCGCAGATCAGGGATTTCCAGCAGCTCGAATCAGACTCCCGGGTGACCCTCAACATGCAATTCGAGGGTGACAAGGGACTGGTCAAGGTGTCAAACCAGAATGAGCTGGTCATCCAGACACCAAAAGGGGATTATTCCTTCTTTGTGGGAAGAGGGGACAAGATAGTCGTCCCAGATGGGGGAGTGGAACTGTCTCCAGGCACGAACAGGCTTGTGCTCACCCAGAAGAACGGGGTCATCTGCGTATCTGATGTTGCGGCTAATTGCGATTATAACTATTATGCCTGCCCAGACGAGGACAAGGACCAGTACACGACGTGTGATGGGGATTGCCATGACAACGAACCACTCATCAACCCAGGAGCCGTGGATGTCTGCGACACGGTGGACAATAACTGCGACGGGTGGATTGATGAAGAAGGGGATGAGGACTTTGACAGGTGGATCGTCTTCTGGAATTCAGAATGCTCCCAGAATTACCCTGCCGGGTATGAGCAGGACTGCCGTCCCCTAGATCCCTTGAGCTATCCTGGAGCGCCTGAACTCTGCGATACTATTGATAATGACTGTGATGGAGAGGCAGATGAGGGCTTGTCAGATTCCTGCTTTGCCCGGGGCTTTTATGGCATATGTGCTGATGGGACAGCGACTTGTGTTAGCGGAGGATGGATCTGCGATATCGAGCCGCAGACTGAGCAGTGCACAAACGGGCTGGATGATGATTGCGACGGCGCAACAGACCTTGCAGATACCGACTGCAGCATCCTGTTCTTTGCAGATTACGATGATGAGGACAATGCCTTTGATGCAGACATCTGCAGCGGCGACTGCACAGCAGACCATGACAGTGCAACGCTTCATGCAGGACTTGAAGGGGAAGCCGCGAAAGTGTCATCACCAGGGCACCTCAAGTACCAGGCGACAGGAAACATAGACCTTTCTCAAGGAACGCTTGAAACCTGGATCAGGTCTTCTGATAGTGACATCTGGCATGATGTATTTACCTATACCTTTTTGTATGCGAGAGGCCAGCCGAACCTCGTACAACTCGACAAGTATTACTTGGCCTCGAATTATTGGCTCCAGCTATGGTACACCGATAGTGTGGGAGTCGGCATCCTCAAGTACGCCATCCCTGTCCAAGTCGATGGCAGTGCATGGCACCTGATTACCATCACGTGGGATGGCGCAGAGGACTTGATTATCCTGTACATGGATGGGGAAGAAGTCGCCTCTGGCAATATGTCTGGCTGGCCACAATCACTGACAGATTTTTTTGTAGGTTCTAGATTTGACAACCAGCAATACGCAGAAGCTTTCTTTGACAACCTGAAGATATCTGACCTGGTGAAATCTCCTGATGATATAAGACAAGAGTACCAGAATTACGCCTGTGATTTCCAGGTCCCTTGCGAGACAACAGGAGGGGTGGGAGATATTGATGATGATGGGTGCAGGAATTATGCTGATACCCTTCTCTTGCAGGAATATCTAGAGGGCTCAAGCAATCCTGAGGAAGACATCATCGCCTGCATGGACATGGACCAGGACTGTAGGGTTACGGATGATGATTACGTGCTTCTCCAGCCAGGATTCTATGAGGACTGCGCAAACGGGAAAGATGATGATTGCGACTATTGGACAGATGCTGATGATGCTGACTGCAGCCTCCTCTTCCTCTCGGACTTCAATGATGAAGAGAGCTGGGAAGAAGCTGACATTTGCACAGCAGGATGCACGCCGATACAATTTAGTGCCTTGTCCAGATCCATTGGTCTTGAGGGTGATGCAGTGAACATGACAAAACCAGCAGTGCTCGTGTATGAGGCAGACGATAACATCAACCTGTCGCAGGGCACGCTCGAATTGTGGGCGAAGGCTGCAGAAGGGAATTTTTATATGCAGCCGGATATGAACGAGTATGGCATCATCGATTTCACAGATAGTAGCATGAGTAACCGCCTCAGTCTCTTAAGAGGCCCGCTAGATGTGACTTATGAGAATACCATGGGAAGATGGATCAAGGTAAAGCTGAAAAACACGATGAGTGCAGCAAATTCGACTGTTAATACTTCTGATGCCTTCAACACGTCAGCCTGGCACCATTTCGCAATAGTCTGGGATATTCCAGGACAGATAGGAAAAATATATATGGATGGTAATTCAAAAAATAATGTCCCAACTTTTGCATTTCCCGAGACTCTTGGCAAGCTCACGTTGGGCAACATGTTCCTTCTGGCAGGCTTGAGCAATTATTCGAACATTTCAGTGGATAATCTGAAGATTTTCAGCAGGATGAAGAATGCGTCTGAACTGGATTATGCGTATGATGAGTTCATGTGCGATCATGTGCAGAAACCCTGCACGAGACTCCTTGGTGATGCGAACAATAATGGCTGCCTCGACGGCCAGGATTATGATTTTACTTTTTACTATATCGAGGACCGTTTCAACCTCGTCCCTCCTGAGGCAGAGGATTATCCTGAATGCATGGACATCAACCAGGACTGCAGGGTGAACCAGAAGGACTTAAAGATCCTGTCTGAGGGAATCACCCACTGCCCCAATTGCGAGACTCCTGCAGACGGGACGAGCTGCCTCATGGATGGCGGAGAATATATGCCCAATGTCTGCGACATCACCGGGCATAGCGTCGCTGACTGCCATATCTGCCCATACTGCCCCGGTGGGCAGATTTGCGATACAGATGGCAGGTGCAAAAGTGGGGGCAGTTCGCCAATATTCGATAAAGGTGAACCAGGAGGTGAAGAAGGAGGTGGCTGATTACAGTAGGAAGAGAGTATCATGATAAAAATATATCAGAAAAGAGGTGTCAATGTGAAAGGCCAGGCGTCTATTGAAAACATCATACTTGTGGGAATTGTGCTCGCAATCCTTGTGCCAAGCATCCTTATCTTCTATAAGTCAATAACGACTCCTGAAGCGCAGAAGAGCGAAGTGGTCTCCATAGGAAACAACCTCGTCACCCAGATCAAGAACCTGCAGGCGAGCGGGGATGGCTCCTGGCAGACAGTCACCTTTACCTACCGCGGGGGAAAGGGAAGGATATTCACCGAGAACGGGAATGAACTTATCATCACGACAGACCAGGCATTTCCGTTTTTTTTGCAGAAGGACGAGAACCTGGTCATCGAAGAGGACCTGGTGCTCAAGACAGGGAAGAACAGGATAAAACTGACCAACCAGGAAGGCATCATCTGCGTCTCCTCAAGCGAAGGGACGTGCAATTATACCTTATGCAGGGATGATGACCTGGATTATTTCAGCAAGCGAGGAAAGGGCTCGTGCTGCGGGCCAAGTGGAGATAGTGTCTGCGGGGATGAGCCTGACTGCAGGGATGATGACATGTCGATACATCCTGGCGCTCTTGAGGCCTGCAATCGCATTGATGACAACTGCAACGGGCTCATAGATGAGGATTTTGACCAGGATCATGATGGATATCCTGCTGAAGTGTATTATAGCCAGTGCCAGGTCGCTTATGGAGGAATTGAAAACTTCGATTGCGATGATACTGATCCAAATGTCAATCCTGGCATGCAGGAAATCTGTGACGGGAAGGACAATGATTGCAATCGCTTGACAGATGAATACCTTTCAATGTCCTGTGCTGATGCAGGATATAAGGGTTTGTGCGCGCTTGGTACGGCGTATTGCAACTTTCCTGATTGGGACTGTGACAGATCACCTATTGACGAGATCTGCGATGATAATCAGCTGGTTGACGAGGATTGCGACGGGTATGCAAATAATCTCGACCCTGACTGCTGGGAACTCTTTTTCGCAGACTATGACCATATTGAGGAGGGAGTACCGAACGAGTGGCTTTTCGCAGACACATGCAAGGGAAACTGCGAACCCCTCGAGACAGAGAACACTGTCCAGGTAGCAGGCATCAATAACACGAGCGTGAGCATCCCAACAGGTGCAAAGCTTAAGTATGACGCTTCGAATAATGTCAACCTTGCACAGGGAACTGTGCAGTTTTGGGTGCGATCGAATGCTCCTAATATCTGGAATGATGACGAAAGGCACGTATTCTTCCTGCTCAAGAAAGAGGATGTGCAGCAGGGCAACCATAACCAGGTCATCATCAACAAGGACAATTATAATAATCTCTGGCTGAAATACCAGAAAGGACCAACTGAAACAACATGGCAGATAACCCAGACAGAACCTCTGATAGAGACTGCGTGGTACTTGTTCACCCTGACGTGGGACACGGCAACCGCAAGCCTCAACTTCTATGTCAATGATAACCACTATCCCGGTGCGATGGCCACGAATAGCTGGCCTGGAGATCTCGTCTTCATGAGTATAGGTGCTGATGTCAATAACGGCAACCAGTACTCTGACTTCGCACAGGCAAGGATTGATAACCTGCTCATCTACAATCAGGTGAAATCTCTTGATCAGGTCACTGCAGATTATGAGGCATGGAGATGGGATTATGAAGGGGAATGCACTGCTCCAGGAGGCATCGGCGATGTCAACGCCAATGGCTGCGTCGACGGTGATGATAGGTATAGGATCTCACGGTATCTCAGCGGATATGACCACCCCGCTGATGGGGTTATCGCATGCATGGACATCAACCAGGACAGGAAGGTTGACCAAATCGATTATGACCTGATCGTCCCCGAGTTCTGCCAGAACTGTATGACACCTCTTGGCGAATGCTATGATTCGGGTGCCAATCCATTGTACTGCACTGAGGGTGCGCAGTGGACGCAGAACTGCCAATTGTGTGGCTGTCCAGATAACAGGCCTGTATGCCAGCCTGCAGGGCATTGCACATCCTTGGGCGGATCGCCTGTCTTGTTCAAGGAGGAAGAAAGCGAGCAATAGGGGTAGTGGACCTATAAGGGATATATCCTGTCCTTGCCAATAAGAAAGCAGGCATACTGCTTGTTGAGATAGGGGCTTTTTCCTAATTCTGGCTCGCTTCCGGTGATGAGCGGGTTGAACGATGGGAGGACGATCAATCTCTTTTTCTTGTATGTTCCCAAGAGGAAGCACTTGTATTTCTCTTCCCGGATACCATCGGTGATAGTCTTTGCCGGGTGGAGGTGGCCGATGATGATTGTCTTTATCCCTTTACCCTCTGATTCAGGCAGGTAGTGGTCGCCATGGCAGATGAAAATGTCTCCGATCCGCAAGTATCTTTGGACAGCCAGCTTCCTCTTGGAAAGGATCCTGTCGAGCAGTGGATCGTGGTTGCCTTCGATGACTCTGACTTCTCCCCGTGCTTGCAGATAATCAATGAGCCAGAGCAGGTCATCCCATTCCTGGTTGGAGATCTTTCCGAATTCATGCTTGAGGTCGCCATTCAGGATGAATGTCTTTGGGTGGACTTTGGTGAGGATGGCATCAAGTGCTTCTTTGAGCTCTCTTCTTTGGGTTCTGGGAAGAAGCATGCCTTTGGCGTGATACGCGTCTTCAAGGCCGATGTGGATATCTGAGATGATCAATGATTCTTCTTTTTTCAGGTAAAGGCTCGCATGGATGGGCTGTATTCCGGAAGGAAGTCTTGGTTTCATCGGAGTAGGACGTGGAGTCCTGAGAATCCCTGCTTGAGAAAGACGAGGATGATGATCATGAGCATGACGACGAATGCGATCAGTATGGAGAAGAATACTGCTGATACCAGGATGGCGGGACCGAAAGTTCTTCTCTGGGTTTGCCTGTGGCGTTCAACAGAGATCAGTCTATCTCGGTAGTCTTTGCTATCGCCTTCGAGGAGGATATTCTTATTAGGCATGAAAAGCCAAATAGTGCAGGATGTTTAAAAAGATTTAGGTTTATGCCTTTGCGACCTTGAGCTCTTTTAATTTTTCCTTGAGGAACTCGATTGTCCTCTGGTTGTCCTGCTCGTGCATGACCTCTGCGCATTCCGGACACTTGAAGTTGAACTCTATCGCCTGCTCGAATGCCATGCGGGTGCAGGCGCTCCTGCAAAGGTAGAATGAATTGTCTTGTTCGCGGGAAAGACGCTCGTTGAGCTTCTCGATCTTGTCCTGCTTGATCTTATCGAGGAGGTAGGAGATGTTCTTCTCGTTGAAGTCCCAGTAGCAGATGTACCATCCCTTGATCTTGTCCTTTTTCCTGTTGAATGTGACAATGTTATGTTCAAAGAGCCTGTAGAGGATGTTTCTCGTCTTGTGGATCTCTTCGTCGAGTTCCTCTGCAATGATGAATTCAGAGATATGCTTCTTTCCTTTTATGTAGAAGACGAAAGGCAGCGCTTCCTCTCCCACAAGTTCAGTGACGACGTACTCAATTTGTTTTTTAGTGATTCCCATAATGTCCTCCGTGATTATAGCATATCATCTTCCACATGTTCAGGCATGTACCCCCCAACCTGATGTGAAAAGGATACTAATTCTGATGATATCCCTTTTTAAATTTTGTGGTTTCATTGCGGGTTTTTCCACACTAATTGAATATATCCTCCGACGAAAGCATATATTGTATATAGCACATATAGCGTTTTCAATACGTGTCTTGTTTTTCTTTCTGATTGCAGTGGTAGGCTTTGCGAAATGCAGTATCAATGGTTTCTTTTGCGCGCTGTAAATCAATAGCATCTTCGTCCAGGATGCAGGAATAGGTCCTGCTGAACTGTTCGAATGCGTGCTGTGCCTTATTTTTCTGGTCTTCGTTCCCTGTCTCGGCACTAGCGATTGCCGTATCATAGAGTTCATCCTGCTTTGCAAGGAATTCTGCTTCCTTCTCTCTGATAATTGTCCTGTAGGCCATATCGATCCTGTCGAGTTCGCAGATTGCATCTTCACTTGTGGCTATTGAGCGCAGCAGGGGAATGATTGTTCCATACATCTCTCTTGCCGCATCTGTCAAAGCAAGCTGATAATTTGCTGGATCCGCATATTTTGCAAGAAGGGTGAGTTCGTGTGCAAGGATCTGGTTGTCAAGGCTTGTAATAAGGGTAGTGAGGGACTCTTTATTGATTGTCGGGAAAAATGCCGCATAGGCAAGTGTTGCTTGTCTCACAGATGCATAAAGGACAATGATGCTCTGGTTCTCTGGTATATTTTTCGCCATTGCATCCATGAATCTTAAGCCATAGTTGAGAGGAAATGCCGCGTCTTTGGGGGTGATTGCGTCAAGTCCGTGCTTTTGCGTGAATGAGAGGTAGTCTTCCATACTTTTTGATAATGTCTGGATGGTTTGCAGGGAGAATGTACGGGGCTGTTGCAGATTGTCCTGAATTGTAGCAAGGTTTTCTTCGTATGCGCCTTTCAATCTGCTTGCGTGTATATCCACTATGCTTGATATGACGGATTCTTCATCCAATGCAGGGACATCGAGTGTGGTGAGAAGCTTATTGACCTTGCCAAGCTGTTCTGAGAGTGGACGATATTTGTCTGATCCTTCTGCCCACAGTTTTCGCACAGCTTTCGGTTCTGGCCCGGTCATGTCGAGAATCTTTCCAAGAAGGACTTCTTTTGCATCTTTTGGATTATAGCGGTCTTTAAGGGCATGGCCTTCTGGAAGGCGGGTTTCCTTATTCCGGGATTGGATAGCCAGGCTCAAGTATCGTTCGATCTCGTCAGTTGCCTGATATATATCTTCTGCATGAATGGCATCACTGATAGCCGTACGCGCATGCCCCATCACCTCTTGGACATCCTTTATGGCAGATTCGAGACTCATAAAGATAATTATGGATGTGTAAGTATATAAATGTTTCGGCCTGTAACCACTCATAAGTGGCTAATTGGCTGAAACCTTGAGATTTGGCGTTTATACACCCTGGTGCGTCTTTCTCTTGGGAAGTGAATGACGCATCTGGAAGCCTGGCTTGTCGGCTCAAAAGGCGATTCGGGGCTCTTGAGCTTGGTTTTCTCGTCAAAGAATAACTCCACAGCTGGCACTATTGCGGCCTCTGAATATCTGTCTTGATAAGCCTTATGAGCTCTTGGTTGAATTTCTTTGCCCTGTCAAGCGAGGTCTTTGCTTTTGATTGTATGGCAAACACTCCTGTTTCGTAGGTGAAGGTGGATTTCTTCTTTTTTTCTGAGAAGTAATCTGCGATGAGTTCGTCTGCCTTTTGTTTTCCGAGAAGCTCATCGACTTCTGCCTTCGCATCAAAGTAGTCCTCGATGATTTTCTTCTGTAGTTTTCCGTTTTGGTAGAAGAAGTGAATCAGGACATCAAAGGTGACCCTGTGAATGGACAAGTCAGTATGTATCTTGATGCCTTCGTCTTCGATGAGCGCTCTTGCCATGTAGAACATGCTGTAATAGCTCGCATTGATAACCCACAAGAATCCGTTCAATTTTGTTCTTCCGATCCTGTCAAGCAATTCCCTGTTTGTCGAAAGATCAAAAAGCGTGCTTGCCGAGTCTAGGGAATTGTTTGCATTTTCTACGAAGAAAGCCACGTGCTCCTTGCTTTGCCTCGTCTTAACAATTCCGTTGGACAGGTAACTTTTCACTCTGGACTGGATTCCCTTAATGGTCTTGTCGTCAATGAGATTCATTTTCTCCCCCGACTGATCAACTTGTAGAATAATTCTGCACCATATAAAACTATGTGCTTATTCAAGACCTCATTCAGCACATTCATTTGCTCTCGCGACTCGAGCATCTCATCAACACTTTCGAAAGAAACAATGACAGGATGAACCTTCAGCGTAAAGTTGTTGTAAATGTTGTAAAAATATCGTTCAGCCTGCTCAATTTCATCAGTTTTCTCGATAATCAACAACAAGTCTAAATCACGAGGCTTCGAACTGTTGACCGTTGAGCCGAAAACAAGGAGAACAAAACAACCATAAGGAAGTTTCTTCTGCGTATCATCATTCAGCAATGCAATGACCTTGTGCCTTTGCAAGAATTCATTACGCCGCAAATATTCACAATACGATAACACTTCGTGATTCTTTCGAAAATTCAGAAACAAATATCCTTTATCATCCTTAAGAAGATATTTCTCTTCAATGAGAGGCAACATATTTCTGTGTGCAAGAGAAACGTTCATTTTCAACTTCCTGGCGATTTCCCTGATGCTAAACCTTTTTGTGATGTTATTAATCGGAGCAGAAAATAGGTAACATTTATATACTTGTTCTTGTATAGTTCTTGGTATGCAGGTTCGTGATGCCCGGTCTTTGAGTTCAGTTAGTTTGTTAGACTTACGTAAGCGCGCTGTCGTCGCTGTGAATGCTGGAAGAAGTATTGTTTCTGTGGCTGCAACATTGGGAATTTCTAGGCAGGCAGTGAGTAGGTGGGTTCGTTCTGCCGAGAGAAAAGGTGAAAAAGTTTTGGTTCCCAAGAAAAAAGGAAGGCCAAAAGGAAGAATGTTGGGATCGTCGCAGGCACATTTTGTT
>JBDRSD010000059.1:0-16805 GCA_043825215.1 Nanobdellota archaeon | reverse complement strand
TTCTCAACAACCTCAAAACCCTCCATCTCAAGTTTTATAGGTTTCCTCATTGTAGTTACAATGTAACCACTCATATTTATACCTATGCTTTTTCAGGTAAAATGACAGAAAAATGAGATTAGTTATCAGCTATGCACATACCAATTATGGCAATTGTTTACTATACACTTAAAAATCCCCTTCTATTCCTCTCCTCCATGTTCATATCAATTCCCCAGTACGTGCCGAGTTTTTCAATAGTCCTTATTCTCATCCTGCTGATACTCCTTATCACCTATGAGCTCTTGTCTGAGGAGAGGAAGGGCAGGGTAAGATTCCTTTTGGCAGGATCGATCATTGCACTTCTCGCTTGCGCTGTTCTTATTTTCGTGCACCGATTGGAGGGGATCGTATGAAGGGAATCTTGCGAACGTTCAGAACGCCATTCCTCGTCCTCGCCTTGATCGTCCTTGAGGTGGTTTTCAAGTTTGATTCCCGTGTCGGGTTTTTCGCTTACTTGATAACGTTCATCGCAGGGATCATTTTTGTACTGGTGCGGCCTGAGAAACTGATATGTACCTTGCTTATCCTCCCGCTTATCAGAATTGTCGGTGTTGCCGTCCCGCTTGCAGTGGATGCAAAGCTGCTCTTCATCTCTGCGGTCTTCTTTATGCTCGTCATCTTGCACGTGGACAGGTTCTCTTTTTCTGTTCCTCGGTGGAAGAAGGAGATTGTCTTTGTCCTGGGAAGCATCATTGGTGGCGCATTTATTGGCCTGTTCCTTTCGCCGTATGTCCTTTTCCAGCCAGGGATTGTCGTTATCGTGGGTCTTTTTCTTGCAGCGGTTGCTGAGGAGTTGTATTTTCGCATCTCGCTTCTTTCGTTCCAAAAGACGCTTGGCATGCTTATATTAGTGTCGCTCCTGTATGCGGTTGTGGTCTTTGATGCGTCGTTTGTCGTCTCGTTTGTGGGTTTTTTCTTCAGTTTTTTCGCAGGGTTCTTTTACTTGAAGTATGGGCGGGCATATATTCCGATCCTCGTGCATATTGTCCTGAATATTTTTCTGGTCCTTCCAAAATTTTTCTAGATTGAGCTGATTTTTCGGATCATTTCCGCGAAGTTTGCGCTGTTCTTCGATTCCGTCGGAAAAACCCTTGTTTTTTTTCAGCAAAGCTTAAATTATCTGTTCAACAGCTATGTTTTGGGTGATATAAATGAAACAATTGATTGGAATAGTGTTGTTGTGTTTGTTGCCGCAGGTTTTTGCCTTGGAACTGTCGGAGATCATGTATAATCCGATAGGGACAGATACCGGACGGGAGTGGGTGGAGTTTGTCGCACAAGAAGAGATAAATGTGTCTCAGTTGCGTTTTTTTGATAATGATGGAAATCATATGGTGCAGATAATTGTTGGAGAGGATATCTTGTTTCCAGGGGATGTGCTTGTCGTTGCGAATGATGATTTGCTCTTTCTGGCAGAATATCCTGGATTTGCAGGTCTTCTTGCGAAGAGTTCCTTCTCTCTTTCAAATACGGGTGAGGAGGTCGGGTTTCGTCTTGTCGGACAGGATCCCTTAGACAGTTATGTGTATACTTCTGAGTTTGCGAATGGCAATGGCATGACTCTTGAAAAGCAGGAAGGGGAGTGGAGAGAAAGCACAATTGTGGGTGGCACGCCAGGGTATCAGGAGGATCATGAAGTGCCTGAATTTGGAAGTATTGCTGCAGGCATTGCGCTTGCAGGTGGAATCCTTGCCTTTTATGCGTTGAGAAGGCGGTAAGTTTACCAGTTTTCAAGCGTGTCTTCAGTTGACGTGACTTGCGTGTCGACTTCCGTGTCATCGAGGTCGTCCGTTGTCTCTTCGACAATTTGGCTCTCTTGGGTGAGTGTGCCAGGATTGACCGTGTCTTGATTTTGCGTTGTATCAGGTGGTATTCCCGTATCTGTTGGTGGTGTTATGTCTGTTACTTGTTTAGCGCATGCGCTAAAAAGCATCGTGACAATAAGCAAGCCGATGAGTATGGTCATTTTCATAGTGCTATCCCTCCGGTATTCTGGTTAAATGAAAATAATTGTTTAAATAAGTTTCGGATTACGTCAGGCTGGCCGCAAGGGTGACTGTCCCATCGCTTGTCTCCGGTGCTGCTTCTGCCTCTTCGTACTCGAGGATCTTGTCGCCAGGGTCTGTTGTCACGTCAAGGACTTCTCCCTTGATCTCGGTTGCGCATTTTCCTTGGTATGCGACTTCAGTATCAGAGCAGATGCCTCTGGACTTTCCAGGAACTCCTTTCAGGACAAATGGTATGTCTGTCGGATTACTGAGTGCTTTTCCGATGTAGACTTTTTTAGGTTGTTCAATGCCGTCGATTTTGATGTCGAACTCGACCTTGTTTCCTGTGGTTCTGAAGTAGATGCCATCAAATCCGGGACCAACACGTGACTTAAACACTATCTCGTTGTGCCTGACCTTGAATTCGTCGAATTTCTCGAATTTTCTGACACCTGAATCGATGATTCTTCCGTTTGTCTTTATCGTTCCTTCCATAGTATGCCAGCCTTCTTTTGTATCTGCAGCAGTTGAACCTGCGGCATCGTCAACAGGTTTTCTTCCTGCGCTTCCTGTCCAGTCTAGCCACCAGAAGTGTGCACAGGTGCCCTGCCAGATATAGTACGCTGCTCCTGTTCCCGGCGTGTATGCTGGCTTGTCTCCCCAGCATTGCTTGGCATCGATTGTCGCAAGGTCTGATTCTGTCCAGATGCGCTCATCAGGAAGCGTTGGCGGGCTTGTTTCGACGACTTCGTACTCGTCTTCGACAGCATCGTCCAGGCTTGCTCCCTCATCATTGATCATCCTGGTGATGTCTTTCAGGATGAGCGCTGCAGCCTTGAGATCCTCATGCGCTGATCTGAGGAGCACGTTTGCCTCTTCAATCTGCTTTTTTTGGTCTGTAGCGCTTGTTTGTGCCTGATCATAGAGTGCTTTGGCTTTTGCATATTTGTCTCTTGCGCTTGTTACATACATGCTGAATTTATCCACTTCATCTTGTATGATTGAGGTGTCAATGCCGTCTTCTTCCATTTTTGCAAGGATGGCGTTCAGGCGTGCTTCGAGGCGTTCGCTCTGTTCAAGAATGCCGTTGATGTCTCTTTGGAGGACTCCGACTGCTGCTTGTCGTACGCGGGTTTGGATGCGCTTCCATGCATTGATAAGATTTCGTGCAGCCTCCTTGACTTCCGCCTTGGTTGTTGCTTCTGCGATATTATCTTTTGCTTCTTTTACTTCTGTTATTTTTGCGTCGATGTCTGTGATGTGCTTTGTTTTTTCAGCTTCGGATAGATCACTTTCCTGTATTTTGGCCTTGAGTTTGTCAAGACTTGCGATGATGAGGTCTGCAAGGGAAGTCAAGTGTTCTCTTGCTCTTGTTACTGCATCTTCTCGAATAGTATCGCATTCAGGTGTGTCTTGATTCTTGCAGGATTCTTCCTCTTCTACTGCAGATTCAAAGCTTGATTTTTTGATCTTGAAGGCCTCTTTGATTTCCTTATATTTGTCCTTTGCAGCTTCGTATTCTTTCTTGTATTGTTCTTTCATTTCTTTGGAGAGGGTGCTGGTTTTCACTTCCCGTTTTTGGATCTTGAGTTTTGCCAGGTAACTC
Source organism: Nanobdellota archaeon (assembly GCA_043825215.1). Classification (GTDB taxonomy): domain Archaea; phylum Nanobdellota; class Nanobdellia; order Woesearchaeales; family JAHJEM01; genus JAHJEM01. The sequence goes on along the minus strand of JBDRSD010000059.1, from coordinate 13,169 downwards.
GTGCGTTCTCGTTCTGTCATTTTGAGTAGCGTTTCCTGGCGTGCTCGGGAGAGGAGGGCGAATTTTTCAGCATCGTCTGCAGAGAGTGTGGTTAGGATGTCTGCCGCTGCAAGCTTGTTCTTGATGGCAACTGCGAGTCTGGCGCGTACATCGCTTCCTGCATTTGCAAAGGCGGTCTGTACTTTTTCTTTGACTTGATCACGGACTTGTGCTTTGCTTTCTTGGTTGAGGTGGGCAAAGACGAGGATACGGCATCGTGCTTGGAGTCGTGAATCGTCAACATTTGGGAATTTTATTTCTGCGCGTTCCTTGCAGGTCTTGACGACAGCTGCATAATCGTCTGTCGTTTTAGGCAGGTCTTTTATAAGTGCTGCGATCGCTGAATCAGTGACTGTTGTGGATATGGAATCATCAGTACTTTCGTCATCACTATCATCATCGTTCATGCTGGAGAGCGATGGGCCGTCTGGTCCTGAAGAATCACTTCGGGCAAGAGTGATAGAAAATGTGCTTGCTAAGAACACGAACAGTAATAATATGGTGAGTATTTTTTTCATTTGTGTATCTCCGCTACATGTGCAGCAAGAATGAAGATGACATTGTTGTTTATAAACATGCTTTCAAAGCGATATTGTTAAAGCTTTATTTATCCCCGTAACACTTTATAGGGTTTGATTCTACCGTATTTCAATCTATTAAGGATAATTTTATCTCCTTTTATTGGAAGATCGTGCCAATATTTATATATCAGGAAACACTATTCCATCTGATGAGACGATTCATGTTCGTGGTAGTCTTTCTTCTGTGTCTGCGTTTTTCAGCTGGCGCGACCATTATTGGATCGGTGTATGATTATAACCTTGAGAAGGTTGATTCTGCGATCGTGACGATTTCCACGCAGCCAGAGCAAGTGGATGTGACTGAAGACGGGAAGTATGAATTTTCAGTATCGCCTGGAAATTACACACTGAATGCCACATTTGGAGATGAAAGTATTGAGCAAAAGATTGATGTCACGCAGGATGGCACATTCAGACGGGATCTTATATTGTTTCCGCATGTAGAAGAAGAGCGCGTCGAGGATATTGATACAAGCGATATCTCATTCCCGGAAGAGGAACATTTTCTCTGGCCATATTTTCTTATCGGCTTTGCATTACTGATTATACTCATCATCTTGATCATCTGGCTAGGACGGCCAGAAAAGGACAAAGTGGAATTGGAAAAAGGAAAGAGTACAGATGTAGATAATCGCATCCTACGATTTATCAAAGAGCACAAGCACACTACCCAAAAAGAGATCAGGAAGAATTTTCCGCATTCTGAAGCCAAGATCTCGCTCATCCTGACAGATCTTGAGGCGCAAGGAAGAATCCGCAAGGTAAAGAAGGGGCGGGGAAATGTGATTGTGTATCAGAAGTGAAAACATTTAAAAATAGTCTTTTATCCTTCCAGGGCATGGCTGACGAAAAGACAATTGGAATTACAGTAAAGAAGGCTGATGATATTTCTGAGTGGTATACGCAGGTCATTCAGAAGGGTGAGCTTGCTGAATATACGGATGTGTCTGGCTGCATGGTGATTCGCCCGCGCGCGTATGCGATGTGGGAGAAGGTTCAGGAGTTCTTTGATGCGAAGATTAAAAAGATGGGTGTTGCTAATGCCTATTTTCCCATGCTCATCCCAGAGCACCTGCTCAATAAAGAGAAGGAGCACGTGGAGGGGTTCAGTCCTGAGGTTGCGTGGGTGACGCATGGCGGGAATTCGAAGCTCTCTGAGCGACTCGCTATCCGGCCGACGAGTGAAACGATCATGTATGATTCGTATAAGAAGTGGATCAGGTCGCACCAGGACTTGCCTTTGAAGATCAACCAGTGGTGCAATATCGTACGCTGGGAGTTCAAGAATCCCACTCCGTTCCTTCGGGGCCGTGAGTTTCTCTGGCAGGAAGGGCACACGGTCTTTTCTGATGAGAAAGAGGCAGAGAAAGAGGTGTGGCAGATTATTGATCTTTATGCTGCAGTGATGGAGGATCTCTTCGCAGTCCCGGTCTTCAAGGGAAGAAAGACTGATGTGGAGAAGTTTGCGGGAGCTGTGTTTACGGCAAGCATCGAGACGGTCTTGCCTCAAGGAAAGGCAATCCAGGTAGCAACGTCGCACATGCTTGGCCAGAATTTTTCAAAGGCATTTGGCATAACCTATCTTGACAAGGATGAGAAGAAGAAGCATCCATTCCAGAACAGCTGGGGCATTTCCACGCGCGCCATTGGGATCATGGTCATGATGCATAGTGATGATAAGGGTCTTGTGATTCCGCCTGCTGTCGCGCCAGTGCATGTGGTCATTGTGCCAATCAGGCCTGAAAAGGAGGTCATGGATGCTGTCGAGAGGATAAGGAAAGATCTGCATGGCTATACAGTCATTGTTGATGATCGCAAGAACTATTCTCCCGGCTTTAAGTTCAATGATTGGGAGATGAAAGGCATTCCTATCAGGATCGAGATCGGCCCAAAGGATGTCAAGGATGACCAGGTGATCCTTGTCAGAAGGGATACTGGCGAGAAGTCTGCTGTCAAGATGACAAGGGTGGTGGATAGTGTCAAGCATGAGCTTGATGCCATTCAGAAGAATCTGTTGGTGGAAGCCAGGAAGAGACTGGAAGCCTTGATCATTGATGCAAAAGACATTGCAGGTTTCAAGAAGGCGCTTTCTGAGAAGAGGATTGTGCGAAGCCCGTTCTGCATGACAAAGGAATGCGAGAAGAAGGTCGCTGAGATGTACAGCATCAAGACACTGAATTTCGATCCGACAGCGCATGCGAAGGGAACGTGCCTGCATTGCGGAAAGGAAGCGAAGGCTGTTATCTGTTTTGGCAGGTCGTATTAGTGCCTGTGCTTATGTTGTAGAATTGTTTTTATCTCTTCGATGAACCTGTCCTCTTCGAGAATGATGTGGAGTTTTTCCACTGCCTTGTGCAGTTTCTCCTGGCATCTGTGCAGGTCTGGTCTTCTTCGTCTGAAAAATCCGGTCTTGAGGGCATTGTGTGCTTCGTTTAGGCGGTAAAAGAAGAGGGCAATGGAGTGGGGGAGTGGTTTTTTGACAAATCGTTTTTTGTGCAGGAGGTGAAGGATAAGTTGCCTCTTGCGGGGAATACTGGTTTTCTCATCAACTGCTTCTGCCATGATGCCTGAATAGATGTAGAACTGGTGCCTGTACGTTCTTACGAGGTTTGCTGCGAGAAGGCCGAGTTGATGATCGTCAGTCATGGTTTTGTGATGATCCATGGATTGATGTCAAAGAATTCTGAGAGCTTCCTGTTGGATTCCATTTCCTTGAAAGATATCTTTCTCATCGTCAATAAATATACTCTTTCGTATATTACTATACGTTTTAGTATTTAAATATTGTGATTTTTCCGATTTTTTGGCAGAAAAATGCACTCCAATACTACCTTGTGACGATAACACAAGATATTTAACTTGCCAAATCATCCCTGTACTAGTTGGGGTGTACTCATGAAAGAAAAAATAATGATACTTGTGTTAGCAATTGCAATTCTCGTGTTTCCAACATTCGCTTTCGGCGCAGTCGGTGATATCGTGCATCAATTGGATGTCTCCACATTTGATTATCCTGGCTATACAAATTTTTGCAGTATCGGCCTTGCCTTTGACGGCGCATTCTTGTATTATAACCGCTGCAATGACCAAAATATCTATATCGTCGATCCGATCAGCGGAGAATTAATGGGAATGAAGGAAACAGGAATCGATTTTCCCAATGCGATGGCGTATGATGCTTCAAGAAATGGCATCTGGTTTGGCAGCCAACAATGCACAGTTGAAGGCATGCCCATCTATTTCTGGGATATTGATAGTGATGTGATCAGCCTTGCCTTCATTGTTCCTTTATCCTTGCATGATCCTGACACAGGTTATAGTTTTTTCTCGTATTGCTTCCTTGACGGCCTCGCGTTCAATGCGAATGGCGAAGGGGTTGAGGATGATGAGATCTGGTTTAGTGATGATATCATGAGAATGATTGCTTTGTTCCGACCGGATGGTACCTTCATTGACGGCTTTGATGCCTCTGAGACGCATCCAGAGCTCTTCTATTTGAGCGGTCTTGCCATAGGCGGCCAGAACCTGTACATGGGCAATAATGGCGGCGGAAAGGTCTTTCGTGCTGATAAGGACTCTATGGTCTATATCGACCAGTTTGTCTCAGAGGATGAGCGCCTCGAGGATATGGAATGCGACCCGGTCACCTTTTCCCCAACTGAAGTCATGTGGGTAAGGCACACGCCACAAGGAAGTGCTGCAGATGACTTGATCACGGCATTTGAGATCGAGCCAGGGACATGCGGCATCGGCGGACACGACATCCCAGAGTTCGGCCTTGCAGGAATCCTTGCAGCAGTCACCCTTGCAGGTATCGGCGTATTCCTCATCAGAAAGAGGAAGTAAATTTTTTATTCTTTTTGTATCATCATGGTAATCATAATAGCGGAAAATGAACCTGCACTTTCTTAGAATGACAAATAATCTAACGTGCACTCGTGTCCGAGCGGGGCTATCTTTAATCTTTGATTGATGATTGTAGGGCGTGTAGTGTATAAACGAAATATTTAAATAGATGTAGTGTATACTTGTTGATTATGGTATTTATCCGAAAAATCAAAGGCTATTACGTATTAGCTCATAATGTCAGGGAAGGCTCGAAAATAATTCAAAAAAGTAAGTACTTAGGTAAGAAAGTACCTTCAAAAATTAGATTGGAGCAACTGAAAAGCGAATTCCTTAAAGAACTGTCAGGAGAGAGATATCAATATCTTAATCAACAAGATATTGAAGAAATTGATAAAAAGCGTCAAGAATATGATAAAGAAATATCTATGTTAAGTTCTCTTGAGAAAGATAAAAGATTTCAAGAGTTCATGATACGATATACATATGACAGTAGTAAGCTCTCAGGTGTGGATGTTACCTTAAGACAAACTTATCTAATTTTAAAAGAGGGAATTGTTCCAAAAGATTTCAAGAGTTTAAAAACTGTCAAAGAAATTGAGAATCATGAGAAAGGAATTGTGACAATAACCAAATATAGGGGAAAGTTCACTAGTGAGTTTCTAAAAAAATTGCATGCAATACTTTTCTTGGGCGTGGATGATGTGATTGCTGGCAAGTTCAGAAGTGAATTACAAAGAAATGTAAGAATAGGTGGAACAACATACATTCCCCCAAAATGGAATCAATTGGAAAAGGAACTTGACCATTTTTTCAAATGGTATTCTTCAGTCAATAGAAAATTACATGTTATCGAACTTGCAGCAATAATCCATCTTAAACTTATATCATTGCAGCCATTTGCTGATGGCAATAGTAGATTGTCAAGGCTTATTATGAATTGGGTCTTGTGGAAGAAAAAATATCCTTTAATTGATATAAGGATAGAAGATTTGGAAACCTATTATAATGTGTTGGACAAATATCAAGTTGAGCATGATGAAAAACCATTTGTGAAATATATCAAGAAAAAGTTCCTGGAAACATAGGTATCCAAAGTTTTAACAAATCTGTTAATCGTCCGGGCGGGGGTATTTGATTTTAATGTCAAAGATGCGGAAAAGTGAAGCTTATAGAGATTTTGTTTTAAAGAGGGGACTAACGAGATAGGCATCTTTCTAATCGATTTATCTCCTTCAGGAGCAAACATTGATGTAGCAAATGAGGAGTATGCCAGCCACAGGAGAGAGATGTTTTGGGCATTGGTAGTTTTTGAATGATTATTGTTCAGCACAGAAATCTTTATATTTCAGTTGGTACTTCAGATGACATGGTAGAACCATACACAACCCGTTCCAAAGAGGATTTCTTCAGGTATTGCCATGATAATTTTCTTGGGTTGACCTTTGATGATGTTCTTGTTGTCCCTTGGGCAAGCGAAATACTCCCTGCGCAAGCAGACCTTAGGACAAGGCTTACAAGAAACATCAGTATGAAATCTCCAATACTTAGCGCTGCGATGGATACTGTAACAGAGAGTGCTATGGGAATTGCCCTGGCAAAGGCAGGCGGAATAGGAATCATCCACAAGAATATGACAGTAGAGGAGCAGGCAAGAGAGGTTGCACATGTCAAATACTGCCTGCATGGCTTTATCGAGGATCCTCGTACTGTATATGCTGATCAGACGATGGAGGAAGTGATGAGGTGGCGTGAAGAGAAAGGATTCAAGTTTCATACTTTTCCTGTCATTGATAGGGAAGAAAGATTTGTTGGCATACTTGGAAGGCGGGATTTCAGTTTCTGCAGGGATTATAGCCGCACAGTATCTGATGAGATGACTTCAGATAACCTAATCACTGCACCGAAAGGTTCATCTGTGGAAGCTGTCTGGGAATTGATGCATGAGAATAAGATGCCGATCGTGCCTGTCATCGATGAAGAAAGACGGATCGTCGGGCTTTACGTATTCTCTGATATACAAAGAGGAAAAAGCAAGGATGCCCAAAATTACAATCTGGATGAAAAAGGAAGATTAAGGGTTGGTGCTGCAATAGGTGTTGGAGATGATGCTCTTTCAAGATTGGAGATGTTGGTAAGGAAAGGAGTTGATGTCGTCGTTGTGGATAGTGCGCATGGCCACAGCAGAAACGTGATTGAAACTATCAAAGACCTCGTCTCTTCACGCCTTAAGGTTGAGATAATTGCAGGCAATGTTAGCACATATGAAGGAGCAAGGGCGTTGGCAGACGCTGGCGCAGATGCGATAAAAGTTGGTCAAGGACCTGGATCGATATGCACAACACGCATGGTTTCAGGTGCTGGCGGCCCGCAATTGACTGCGATATATCATGCAATGAGCGGTGCTTGTGGCATACCTGTGATCGCAGACGGAGGCATAACTTACAGTGGGGATATTACAAAAGCGATTGCCGCAGGTGCCTCAAGCGTCATGATGGGAAATGTATTTGCAGGTACTGATGAAAGCCCTGGAGAGCTTATTCTGGAATCAGGATTTCCTAAATGGAAACTGTTCCGGGGAATGGGAAGCCTGAGTGCCATGACTGCCCATGCAGGATCAAGGGAAAGATATGGTCAGCAAGGGAAGCTTGTTGCAGAAGGAGTGGAAGCGACAGTTCCCTATAAGGGTCCTGTCCAGAAGACCATAGATCAATTCTTGGGCGGACTTCGCGCAGGAATGGGTTATGCAGGCACAGAGACTATCCTTGAACTTATGGAGTCTTCTTATTTTATCAGGGTGAGCCCTGCAGCTGCAGCTGAATCAAGGCCTCATGGCGTCAATGTGATTGGTTCGACACCTGCGCAATAGCGCAGATTGCATTTGCCCGTAAGGGCAAAAGGGAGTTCTTGAAACCCGTTCTCCCCCAAATCCAGTGAATGAGAGGATTACTCGCGTTAAAACCCTTCCTCTCCAATCGTCCTGAGAATATGCTTTATCCAGTCTATGATTTCCTGCTGGTCTTTCTTTCCTGACATGGCGACGAACTTGATGAGGGAATCCTTCAATTCTTGTGCAGAAAGGAATTTGATCGAGTATCCGTCAGCGACAAAATAGAACCTGAACTGCTTATACTTGAGTTCCTTGATGACAATCTTTCCAATGACTCCGACTTCCTTTCCCTTTTTCGGCTGGTCTGCAAGGGTACGAAGAATGGTGAAGATGATAACCGATTCCCTTTTAAATTTCTTGTTGATGGCAGCTTCCAGGCGTTCTGTGATGATTACTTTTGCCATCGCTTCTTGGCCCGCTCGAGTGCTGTCTCTATAGGAATTGTTCCCTTCTCATCCATCAAAAGGTCATGGAGCTGTCTTTTCTTGGCGCTTTCTAAAAGACGTTTAAGTATCTCATTGTAGCTCTCGCCTTTATGGCCAAATTCCTTGATCTCGTCGCGGACATCAGGAGAGATTGCTATTGTTGTTTGCATGACGTTCACCTATAACAGTTATAGAAGTTATATGGATTTATAAAAGTTATGTTATTTTTCGCTCTGGAGAAAGTGAGGGGGAACAGCATCAGGAGAAGTGCCTGGTGAGAGGTGTTCCTGTGCAAAAGGATGATGCCCATGTCGGGGAATCCACACCTGAAGAATGAGGATGCCTACACGAAGAAGCCGCTCACCTGAACTGATGGCGTTACTTTCTAGAGAGCCCCATGCACAGAAAACTATTTAAACAGCTATAATAAGAATCGTTTCTGATGGCATTTAAACTTGGCAATGTCAAGCCTTTGGAAGAGTACATCGAAAGGTTACGGCAAGAACTGAACACAGAAAAGACGCGGGCAAATACCATCTCCCAGCACTTTGCCTTGCTTTCTTCAACCCTGCAGCAGGACATCGCAACCCTCTCTGCAGAGCTTGTGCATCTCATGCTCTTCGCCCAGATGAGCAAGGAGGAATTGGCAAAGCAGCACATCGGGACAAAGATTATTCCCGTCCTCAACCAAATAAAGGTAAAGACTGGTGAAGCTGCAAAGCTTGATGATGCGGTGAAGAACCAGATCCTCACAACCCTCTCCCTCATCACAAACCTTCTCAGGTTCACGTCAGGGAAATGGATGACCGACCTTGAGACAAAGGGCGTGAAGGCGTTCGGCGACACGGCAGGAAAGATTCCTGAACTGACTGCGCTCTTCAGGAGCCTGAACATGAGATGCCAGGAACACCTCGGCTTCATGATAAACACGATCAACTCGACCGTAAGCTTCAAGGGAGTCCAGCCAGCAGATCTTGCCGCTGCGGTCAGGGACAAGGAGCAGCAGCTCATAAGCCTTGCCAAGGAAATCAATCATCAATGCACGCAAACCGAAAAGAATCTCTCTCCAGAGCAGTTTACGAGATTGCATGACGAACTCAAGCAGTTCATCGGCCAGCAGACAGCCATGCAGGCAGACGTGGCAAAGATCAGGCTTGCCATCATCCCCCAGCGCGTCGACGAGCTCAAGCAGGAGGTGGACAGGACAAAGGCAGCATTAAAAGAGCTTCTCAAGGCGAAAAAGCAGACAGCGCCTGCCGGCGCAGGCGCGATTGTGCACCTGCTCGAGCAGGACATCAAGGAGTACTTCCGGCTTGGAATCGAGGCGTATCATATCACTATTGAGGCTGCGATAAAGATACTCCTTTTGATGGGCCAGCCAGTGCCTGATGATGCCAAGAGACTCATCAATTCAGCCAGCCAGCAATGCCAGGAAGCGCATTCAAGATACGAGTCATTGGAAAGGAATTGGCTCAATAGAACTCTCCACCCCCAGTATCCAAGAGCAAAGGAATATATTGCATTTGCAGAGGATATGGTAAAGCTCAAGGGGCTCATGAAAAAGGGGCTGAAACTGCTCTATCCCTATGACGGGTATGAGCGGACAGAGATAAAAGAGCTCTGTTTCCGGCTCGGCCAGATAAAGATGAAGGAGAGGGGCATTGAGAAGACCAAGGCAGTCCAGACCATCACGAGCATTCCTGACAAGCTCCTGACTTTCTGGGATTGGATGCGATGTCTCTCAAGGACAAGAAACACGACAACTGACATCGTCGCCTACGGCTACCCCTATAATACGTTCTTCTTCATCACAAACGAGGAAGTCCCCCTTCCTGAGAGCGGCGACGTGACTGACGTTGATGCATTGTATGCTGCGTTTCTCGAGAAGCTCGGTATCGGGTCCTTGAGCGATCTCCTGCCGAAATAATCCTTAGGTATGATATTGTATGAACACGTCATACAGGTCCTTCACGTTTGTCGTCTGGGTGAAGTCGTGCGTTTTCTCGCTCATGAAGAATGGATGCATCTGTTCTCCTCCCGCGCTTCCGTGGCTGCCGTAATGGTTGATGAATGATATGACATCGTGCTTGGAGTAGTCGCCGAAGATGATGAGGTCGCCGGAATTGTGCATGCGGGCAAAGTATTGCAATTGTGTGATGAGGATGGACTCGTCTCCGTAGTCCTTGAGGAAGCGCTTGCCGATGAAGGTATGGTCATTGTCCTCTTTTCCTAGTATCGCTTCGCCTTCTCTATTGAGGACGCGCACCTTTCCCGCATCCATGCCAAAGACCATGCCGATTCCTGGATGGCTCTTGAGCCGGTCAAGGAATCCTGGATAGCGCTCCTCGATCTCAGTCATGCTTGTTTTTTCGTCTGTGTAATTGAAGTAGAGGTTTGCCATGCAGTCAGAAACCTCAAGAAAGTAGGGGTGGGAGTGCCAGCTTGCCTGTGTGAGGATGCTTGTCTTTGCGAGGAGGCGGTGGATGCCAGTCTCGATGAGCGCGAGGGGGTGGAGGAGGATGCCTGCTACTTTCATCTTTTTCCTTGCGCGGGTGAAGAGGTGCGGGCGCCGTTCGTGCGTATATTTTTTCATGAGGCTCTTGATGTACCTGGGAAATGTCGTGCCGTAGAGGCTCTTGAAGGGCACGCTCTCAGTATGGCCATGATCTGAGAGGATGTAGATGTCATAGTCGTTTTTATGTTGAAATATGCGTTCGATCTTCTTGTCTATTGTCTTTAAGGCGTCTTGCGCTGCAGGGCTTGTCGGCCCTTGGTGGTGGCTGTTCTCGTCGTAGCCATTGAATGTTATGTAGAGGTAGGGAACGCCTTTCTTCATGTCTTTTATGAGGGAGTCTGCTTCGAGTTCTTCGATGAAGACAGAGGAGAAGAATTTGGTGATGTCGTACTTGAGGTCTGAGGATGTCTTGTATTTGGAGAAGAGGCTGACAAGCCATTCGTGGAAGATCTGGAGGAGGGTGAGGGTGTTCAGGGTGCCAAAGTAGAGCACCCGAAAGAGGGTCTTTGGGCTGAGGAGGAAGAGGAGGATGTCGAACTGCTTGAAAAAAAGTCTGCTTTTCATGTTGAGGAGCTGGCTTCCTGTGAATCGTGAGTAGCGTGCTCCTCCGGAGAAGATGTTTGAATAGCTGCTGCCATTTGTCAGAATACCCTTCCTGTCTGCGAGGTAGGTGTGCTCGATGAAGAGCATGTTCAGGGGGTTTGTGACCTTGAATTCTTTCTTGAGTTTCTTGTCGACGAAGCGAAAGCCGGGTATGCAGTCGTTCTTGCCGTAGAGGATTCCTGACTGGGCAAATGGCGTGTTTGAGGGAAGCCCGCAATTGTACCGGTAGGCCTTGTACTTGCCTTTGAGAAGTGTAGCGAGAAAGGGTGCAGTGCTGTTATGGCAGGCATCCATGAGGCGGCGGTACGAGAGGCCATCGACCTGGATTGCGACAAACTTCTTCATAAGACGTTTTTATGAATTGACGGTTTTATAAAATATTTGTTTTCAAGTTCTATGATTGGTGGTGAAAGACTTGCTGGAAATAGTCGCAAATGGAAAACAAATAGTCCGAGAAAAAAGAAAGTATATTCAGTCACAGGCTGTCATATGCCTTGACGAAAAGGTCCATCATGGTTGCATCGCGGAAGTTTTCTGCGAGGATTGCCCCTTCTGCGAGCTTGAGATGAGACTTTGCTGATGTCCCGCGAGGGTCATTGGGGAGATGTGAGATGATATCCCTGATCTTGTTGACGGTCCGGGTGAGGTGTTCTACTTTTTTCGTCCTGTTCCAGTCCTCGTGGATGACGCGTTCCTTCCAGTGCTCGATAAGATGCAGTATCTCTTGTTTTGGTTGCACAGCTATCACCTAATGTGTTGAAGGTATTTAAACATTTCGAAAGAAAGCGCGAGAAAATGGCTTATGCTGCTGCATACGCAGGCTCTTGTTTTTTGTCGAGCTGTGCTTTTATCTTGCCTGCCAGGGTAAGGAGCTTTCTGAGCGCTTCATGCCGCTTTTGGTCTGGAAGGGAAGGAAATCCTTTCAGGGCAGTCTCTGCCTGCGTGCGCAGGTCAAGTATTCCTTGAGTGAGCGCGTCTGGACAGGAGAGCTCTTTGAGGACTTTTCCGATGTTCTCCTGGCGCATCCAGTCAAGAAGGCCGGAGATTGCCATGGTTGCTGTTGTCGGGTCTATCTGGGTTGGAAGGGAGGCTTTTTTGATGTTGCCTATCGCCTGGATAAATCCGTCCTTGAATTGCGTTTGTGTCTGCACCAATCGCGCCTGCCCTTCGGTCATCCCTGTTGCCTCGAGCGCTGCGATCTTCATGAATGCCTGGGCGAGGAAGGATGCGATGTTCTTTTCCAATGATTCCTTCTCTTCCTGTTTTGCCTTTGATAGGGTGGTGAGGTCGGTGTGGATAAGGCTTAAGAGAGAACTGTAGTTGACGAGGTCTTCGTAGTACGGCTGGAGTGCGGGGGTTGTCCCAAGGAGCCTGATAAGCCAGCTCTTCTGCTCAATTCCCCTGTGCAAGATATCGAGGAGCTTTATTCTTTCTTTTGCAGGCAGTGCCTTGTCTGTGATCTTGTCTTTTATGGCGATGAACTGCTTATGCTGGCTTTCTATGAGCATCCTTAGCTCTTTTCGTGCCTGCTCTGCTGTCAGTGTCTTCCTTGGCTTAAGCCATGACAAGAATCCCATGCAGGCATTGATAGGATGCGGTTATATAAATATTTCGTTCAGCCTTCCTTCTTGTTGGCAAGGTCGAGGAGTTTCACCTGGATCCTGAAGAGGTGCAGGTTTGTTTTTTCGAGCGCTTCCCTGAATGCCTTGTGGCTGGTCTGGTCGCGAAGGGTTGTTCGCGCATAGTCGAGGTGCTTTGTCGCGGCGACGACGTCTGACCTGACTTCGACAGTCTTTACCGCGTCGAGGTCCTGCATGAGCTTTGCAAGAAGTGTTAAGCGTTCAGGGATGAGAATTGCATCGTCCGATATCCTGAAGATGCTGTCGACGAAGGTATGGTATTGTTCGGTCTTGCTTTTTGGGTTGTTCAAGATTTTCATGTGATCACCACTTGACATCACTCTTAGAACGAGTATATAAACATTTCTTAATATAAGCCATAAATGGAATAGTATCGTAATTGTTTTGGTTTCACCGGAAAAAAATGCCTTTTTTTACAGGAAACCTTATGAATATTGTTTCTCATCACCCATTATGAAAAGATGGTTTGTAAAAAAGAATTGGGAATTGTGGCTTCATCCAATAATTCATGATTCTTGATTTTTCTGTTGTTTTTGATAATACTGGCGGGCAGACGGCCAAATTGCTTCGCAATTTGTCCTACGGGGCACCCCGACTGGGGCGTCCCCCGCCCCGTCTGCCGCCAACGAA
>JBDRSD010000058.1:0-8104 GCA_043825215.1 Nanobdellota archaeon | reverse complement strand
TCATGACAGGAGCCATTTCCAGACAGGCATGATGCGTATTGTCCTTCTTCCTTGTTTTATGGTCTCTTCTTGGTCGAGGGTGAGGATGTGTCCTTTCATGATCCTTAGTGTCTTCATTGCGGCAAGGAGCCCATTGATCTCTCTTGTCTTGTTTTCTGTTGTCAGCTCAAGGCAGGATTGGATGGCATAGCCATTGCCGACAAAGTCGCATTCTCCATCTCCGCGGTAATAGGCGATGTCTTTTCCGTGTCGTTGCAATGCGAGAAATATCACGTTTTCTAGGAGTCTTCCTGCATCCTTCGTCATCCTGGATCCGATGGTTGTGGCAAGCGCGGTGTCGATGATGTATGCTTTCTTGTTTGCATAGAGCTGCTTCTTGAAGGAAGCGACCTGCTGCGGTATGAGGAATAGGAGATACGTGTTTTCGAGGTATCCGAGGTATTCTTTGACTGTTGTCGGGCTTCCAATGCTGAGTGTTTTTCTCAGGGCATTGTAGCTTTGTTCCTTGCCGGCATTGCTTGCGATATACTGGACGAGTTCTTTGAGGGTCTTTTCGGCGGTGAGCTTGTATCGTGCGAGTACATCCTTGTATATGATGCTTTGGTAGAGGGTCTTGAGGTAGTCTGTATCTCCTGTCTTGAGGTAATCTGGGAGGCCGCCTTCGAGTATATACTTGTGGAACGCCTTTTTCAGGCTTGCCCGTCCTTGTGTCGTGTCAGATTCGATGGAAATGCCCCTGAAGATGAGGTATTCCTTAAAGGAGAATGGATAAAGGCAAAGAGATGTATATCTGCCAGTAAGGTGTGTCCCTAGCTCCTTGCTTAACAGGTTTGCGTTTGATCCTGTGACATATACTTTTTTATTGCTGTCGTAGAGCCGCCTTACGAATCGCTCCCAGCCGTGTATGTTTTGGATTTCATCGAAATAAAAGGTGTCCTTTTCGCCGTAGAGCTCTATCATGAGTTCCAGGAGAGGCTGGAAATCAGCGATGGTGAATCCGATAAGCCTTTCATCATCGAAGTTCATGAAATGCCCGTCCCGCTTCTTCCTCAACTGCCGAAGGAGTGTTGATTTCCCGACGCGGCGAAGGCCTGAGATGACAAGGACAAATGGGGTTTCACGTATTGCATCTTCGCATTCCCTTCTGATGATCTGTCCGTCATCCTTCTTCTGGTCCTGTTCCTGCAGGATCTGTCGAAGCTCGCTCTTGTCCATGATCAAAAGAAAATGCAAGTTTATTTATAAATATTTCTATTAGAAATGGAGATTTACTGACAAAACTCAACGTTTGAAATGGAAACTGTAAAAATCCTGTTGTATGCGATTATAAGATTGATAATAAGACAATCGTTCACGTCCCTGCCTGGAAATTTCTCTTTGATCAGGACAAATATCTCATATGAATAAGACAAAAGAACCCGTGGTTCATGAGAAACTCCATTGCCGCGCTTATCCATGATGTACTCTGGGAAGGGGAAGGAGGAAAAGGTGACGATAATATATGCATGGACTGGAATCTTGTTCTTTTAAACAGACCACAAACAAGACAGGTTGAAAAGAAAAAGAAGAAAGAAAAAAATTTGGGTTTAACCTTCGACTTTCAAGTTTGCTTTTCCTTGAACTTGATGACTTACAGATTCACCGGCTTTAGTATAGTTTATAACAAACTCAAGTGAGGATGTTCCGGAAAAACCACATTCATCAAATACGATATGACCAATATCTTTTCCATTTTTAATAGGACCACCGGCTACCACATAACTACAGTAACCTACAGAACCACAATTACTACCCGTTGATGCGTTGTCCGCAGTAGTATTTGCAGTCCAGGTATAAGTAGTTCCAGTAACTTTTTGAATTCCCCTACAAGTCAAAGTATCTCCTCCAAAGGAAATACCCATTCCATTATTTATATCTTCCCCCATATTGTTACGGAGAGTTAACTCAAAGGTGTTTGATGTCGCTTTTGCATCGCTGCATCCGAATCCTGCTCCAACCGTACATGAACTCGGAAGTAGGTTCTTCGGACTGAGTACGCCGAAGTATGCTAGTGCGCCGATTGCTGCGAGCACGACGAGTATTGCCCAGCCGTATGTCATGAGAAATTCCATTGCGGCTTGTCCTTTCTTTTTCACCATGTGTATTCACCTCACACGAATAGTATGTTTACGAGTTTTCTGATATTAGGTATTTATATATGTTTCGGTTGGGACGGCGAATTGAGCCCTGCTTACTGGAAAGTGGTCGTTGATGAAAGTGGTCGTTGATAGGACTTTTCGGAATATGAATTTATTGATAGACGCGTTCTCTCTTGTCGATTTTGGCGATAAGGATGACTTTTTTGTCTTCGTTGACTTTGTAGAGGGCGCGATAGTCTCCTATTCTGTATCTCAATATCATGGAATTGTTCTCTCTGTAGATGAATTTTGCATCTGAGGGATGTGGTTGAGCTGAGAGGTTTTTTAGACGTTCTTCAATCCGTTCCCGAGTCTTCTTATCAAGTTTTGTCAAGAATTTCACGACGCGATTTGAGAGTTCAATAGCATACACTCTATTTCAGCCTCTTTGTCCTGCCCTCTTTGAATTCTCTTTCAGCGTTTTGTAGCGCTGTTAGGTCGTCCTTGGTAAGTATGCTGTCAAAGTCAATCATGTTTTTTTTTATAAAATCTAATTCTATCTTGATGCTGTCTAATTTTTCCAAGATTAGTCTGGTATCTTCTGACATATTAATTAGAATATCCTTTAACTTTTAATAATTATCGGATTATACGATTGCGATGATTCTCCACATGATTCACACCAAGTCCGCAGCTGAGTGAATTTCTTTGGTACGTCCTTGTTGGATGTCCTCGTTGCTTTGGGTGATTTGATGCATGGTTTCTGGATTGCCAAGGATGGAAATAGTTTCAAGTGGTTGCGTGAGGTCTTTTTTTGTCAGCATGTTTTTTTCAATGTGTTTTAACTCGTCGAATACTCGTTGTAAGACTGCGGAAAGTCTCATGGATTGAAAAGAGTTTTCTCGGTTTGCATGTCTACATGGGGACAATGTGTCCCTAGGTCTTGTTGTCTAGAACATGCCCGAGAATAGGCTGTCGAGCACCCAGAGCCCGAAGAAATACAAAATAATAGTAACCACCATGAAAATCGGGATGTATTTCATGCCTTCCTTGATGTTTCCTTTTCTGATGATGGAGATGATGCTTGCGGAAAAGAAGCTTGTCACGATCAGCGCAAAGACGGAAAATAGCTTGAAATTGCTGATGTCGACAGCGTTTGCATTGAATGTCAGTGATATGCCTGTGGATTGGCTTGTTGAGCCAAGGTCGATTCCGGACACGACATTCTGGATGATGCCTGCGAGTGTTGTCGAGAGGGCGAAGAGCATGGGCGCTCCGGCGATTGTTGCAAAGCCGATAAATATCACATACGTTGTCACGTTTGCTGCCATCTCGCGCTTCATGAGCCTGAGCTCT
Source organism: Nanobdellota archaeon (assembly GCA_043825215.1). Classification (GTDB taxonomy): domain Archaea; phylum Nanobdellota; class Nanobdellia; order Woesearchaeales; family JAHJEM01; genus JAHJEM01. The sequence continues at coordinate 4,631 of JBDRSD010000058.1, read as the reverse complement.
TGGATGTTTATTGCGATCTTGTTCAGGAGGTCTGCCATCTCGCCTCCTGCCTGGATGCCCTCGAGAATCAGGTTCACGCTTCGCTTGAGCATGGGAGAATCGTACTTGCTTGCGAACTTGTCAAGCGCTTTTCCCAGGTCTTCTCCGGCGATTGTTGCCTTTGCTACTTCTTCGATCTCCTTTGCGAGGATGCCGAACTGCGGTCGGACAGCGTACCAGAATGCCTTGTCGATCGGCATGCCTGCGGAGATGTTCGCTGATGTCAACTGCAGGAAATCTGGCAGGACTGCTTCGACCTGGAGTTTCCTGTTGAACATACGCACATCGAGGAAGAAGAAGAGGGAGAAGAATGAGACAACGAGAAGAAGCCCAAAGACTCCTGTCCAGAGGCCGATGATGAGCATGGTAGGGCCGAGGATTCCTGGCTTGTAGATGATGGCAAGCGCGAGCAGGGCAAGGGTGATTGCGACGCAGATGAAGACGACTGCGTTGAAGAGCCTTTTCATGAGGCGGGTCTCGTCAACCCTCTCGAATCCTGAAAGGTCGAGGTATTTCCTGAGCAGGCGGCGGTGGGAGAGGCGCTCTTTTCCCTGCCGCTTGGCGTTATCTGGTGTTTGCTTTTTCTGAAAGAGCCTAAACCATTGTTTTTTCTTGTCGAGCTTTTCAAGAGCCTGTTTCTCGTTTTCTTCCTGGGTCTTTTGGTGTTGCATGGTCTAGATGTCCACTGCGGGGCGTGAGTTTTTGATCATGGCAAGGAACATGAACTGGATGAAGGCAAGGACGGTGAGAAGTACCATAAGAACACCCATCGTAAGGGTGAACCCCATGAACGTGGCGAGGACGATGAGCATGACGATTCCCAGGGATGGTATGATGATTGCAATCATCATGAAGAACATGGCGAGCGGATTGAGCTTTCTGCCGTATTCCTTGACGAGGATCTGCTGCTCGCGCACAATCTGGTCGAGGACGACGGTGAGTGAATGGGAGACGTCTGCTCCGGTTTTAAGTGAATTAAGCACCTGCCAGAGCATCTTGCGCAATTCCGGGCTGGGGGTGGTGAGGATGGTTTCGTTGATCGCGTCCTCGAGGGATGTGCCGAAGTCGACTTTTTCGACGATCTCTGAGAAGTATGGCCCGACATGCGTGTAGTTTTTTGCCATGTTGGAGAATGCGGTGTAGAGGGGGACTCCTGAGGAGATCTCGATTATCAGGAATCGCCCGGCAAAGACGATCTCCTTGTTCACCTTGGACCGTATGCCGATGATCTTGTTGTCAGCGTATTTGATGAAGTAGAGGAAAGAGATGATGAAGATGAAGGGAAAGGCGATGATGACCGCAGGCTTTTTGGTGAAGCCGAAGATGATCATGACGATTGCCACAGAGAAGAAGACTGAGGAGAACAAAGTTTTTTTGACGTAGTATTCAGGGGTGTCGGCGATTCGTGCCTGGTGGAGCTTCAGGGAGAGGCCGGGGATCTTTCTGGTGATGTTCTTAATGAGCATGTTCTTCCTCGAGAAGCTTTCCTTTGGCGATAATCGAGAGCAGGTTTTTCTTGTTGGTGTAGTATTCTGCGATCACGCGCCCGACCTCGTCCACGCCGATGATACTTTTCTTGATGAGGTAGGTGAGGATCCTTTCCTTTTCTGTGAGTTCGTCCTTTATTTCCTTGTCTGAGAATCCTGTGTAGAGGCGCAGGTTGTCGAAGAAGGATTTTGACTTGTCCACCCAGAGGAGTGCGTCTTTCTTGTAGTCGTATTGCATGAGGACGTGAGGTTCGGCATTTGAGAGTATCTCTGCGATCTGGAATGTCCTTCTCGTCCCTGTTCTCCTATTCCTGAATTGCACGATGATAAGGGAGATTGCAGGGAGCATGATCTTGGGAACATCTATGGGAGGGTTGGTCAGGCGTTGGATTGCTTCTTCTGCATTGTTGGCGTGGAATGTCGCGTAGACCGAGTGGCCGGTGTGGATGGCTTCAAAGAGTGTCTCTGCCTCTTTCCTTCGGCGGACTTCTCCGACGAGAATCCTGTCTGGGCGCATCCTGAGGGAGTTCACCAGGAGGTGTTCCATTGTGATCTCTCCCTTGCCTTCTGCATTAGGAAGCCGAGTGTTCATGGGCACCCAGTGGAGGTATTTGGGGAGCCGGATCTCGCGGGTGTCTTCGATGGAGATGATCCTCTGGTTGGGCGGGAAGAAGTTCGCAAGCACGTTGAGGGCAGAGGTCTTTCCTGAGGCGGTTCCTCCTGCGATGATCGCGCTCATCTCGTATTCCATCGCCATCCAGATGAGGGCTGCTGCTTCCATGTTGATGGTCTTGGAATTGATGAATTTGGTGATGGTCCAGGGGTCTCGGGAGAACTTGCGCAGTGTTATCGTGTTGCCTGCCGTGGAGATGGGCATGAGGGTTGCGTTGGCGCGATCTCCTTCGTTCATGTGGGCATCAAGGAGGGGTTCGAGGACAGATATCTGGCGTCCGACTCGGCGTCCGATGATGGATGCGTAGTGCCTGATCTGGTCTTCATTTTGCAGTTTCAGCGTCGTCTTGAGCCAGCCATGCCTTTTGTGGTAGACCCAGATGGGGTCTGTTGCCTGGTTGACGACGATTTCTTCAAGGAGGTTGTCGTCCATGAGCAATTCGATGACACCAAGGCCGAGCGCTTTGACGATGAGGTAGCTGGTGAGGAATCCTTTGGTCTCGTCGTCGACGTCAGGGAAGTATTTTCCGATGAGATTCGCTATGGTCTCCTTGAACTTGTCTTCGATGAGTTCTGTTTTCTTGATATCAGTGAGTTCTATTAGGCCAAGGTTGATCTTCTTGATGATCTCCTGGCGTATCTTTTCGAGGATGAATTCTGTCGTCTTGCTGATGCTGGAGATCTTGACGTCATAGATGGGGACGAATTCGTTGGGCTGTCTCTTGATCAAAATCCTGATGGGGATGTCTTTTGATGTGTACTCGTAGGTGTCGATGTTCGTCTCGCCAGGCGCTTTTTCCTCTTCTTTTTCTTCTTGTTCCTTTTTCATGAGCTGCTTGAAGACGTCTTGAAGCTTAGGGTCATTCTGTGGAAGAGTGGGAGTGATTGGTTTTTTCTCGTCGGCAGCTGGCTGGTTTGGCAGGCTGTGCTCTGGTGCTGCTGCTGCCGGAACAGGCAGGGCTTTCTCTGTCATTTTTCGTTCGCCGCTTTTATTTTCTTTCTTGCGATTGCTCTTCATGCGTATCTGTTTCCCCATAAGAGGGCATTTTATGCGTGATGTTATTTAAAATTATGTCCTCACTGAGAAATGAAACTCCTAATGGGTCTTGAGGATGACAAAGAGCTTTTCGATGTTTTTTCTCATGTGTTCCTTTCTCTCCTGTACATCTTCATATTTTTTCAGGAGTTCGCCGATTGATTTTTTCACCTGAGTATCCGAGGCGATGACATTGAAGACTTTCGCTTTTTCTATCAGGTCCTCCATCTCTTTCTTGAGTTCGTTCTTGTTCTCGTCGATTTTCGAGAAGAGGTCGTCTATCTCTGTCTTTTTCTTGAAGAATTCCTCAAACCGCTTGGCAGCAAGGGTGCCTTCTGAGGAGAAGAGCTCGATGTCGTTCTTCTTTTCTTTGAGCTTTTGGATGATCTCGTCCTGGACCTTATGTATCTTGTCCTTGTGCTGCTCTGCCATCTCGAGGAGTGGGGTGATGACATCCGTCTTCTTTTTCTTGATCTCGTCCTCGACTTTTTCTGCGAAGCGCTCAAGCGCTGTTATTTTCTTCTCCGAGTTCTCGACGACGTTCTTCTCTTCCTTGAGCTTCTTGTCGATGAGGGATACGACGCTGAGTATTGCATCGAGCTTCTCTTTGAGGGAGTCTTCCTCTTTTTGTATTTCCTGCACATCATCTCTCTCTTTCCTGAGGGCGCCCTTCTCCTTTTCGATCCTGCCGATGACTTCCTCGTATTTCTTCTGGTCAACGGTTATCCGTTTCTGGGCGTCGTCCAATATCTGGTTGTATTCTGTCCTTTGCTTGCCGATCTCGTCATCGATGTTTTTTCTCAGGTTCTCGAAGTGGTGGATCTCGGTGAGCTGGGTCTGGATCTTGTCCATCTCCCCGCCGAGCCCTTCCTTGAGCTTGAGGAATTCTTCTTTTATCTTCTCGAATGTTGCAGTTTCCCTGTCGAGGTGTTCGAGCGCGACTTCGACTTTCCTGACAAACGCGTCTTTCTTGTCCTCATAGTCTCTTGCCTTGCCCTCGATCTCTTTTTTTGTGAGCCTCTTCTCTAATAGGTAGACCTTGGAAAGCGAGTATTCGATGGAGAGCGTTCCTTCTTCCTCGAGAAAATCAGCCCATTCCTGGATGATGACTGGAGATACGCCAAGCTCCTTTGCCGCCTCATCGACAGCTATTTTCTTTCTCTTGGCGACGAGCGCGACGAGCTTGTCGACACCTGTCTCGATTCTTGCCATGGTTGTTTTTTGAAGGGATGCGGTTTAAAAAGTTTATGGTGCGAGCAGTATTCCCGAGTTCACTTCGTTCACACGGGAATACTGTGTATTTTGAATGCGTCGTTCTCCTTTGGAATCTTCTGACCGGCCGCGAAAAGTCATACTTTACTAGTGCTTTCTGACTTTTTGCCAAAAGATCTCTTTGG
>JBDRSD010000057.1:0-9780 GCA_043825215.1 Nanobdellota archaeon | reverse complement strand
CCAAAGAGATCTTTTGGCAAAAAGTCAGAAAGCACTAGTAAAGTATGACTTTTCGCGGCCGGTCAGAAGATTCCAAAGGAGAACGACGCATTCAAAATACACAGTATTCCCGTGTGAACGAAGTGAACTCGGGAATACTGCAGTCATCCAAAACCTTTATATACCCAGTAACGCATATTCCTGTCATGAAGTATATCGTGACGCTTCGGGGTGCTGAGCAGGGGGCTATCGAGCGGGTTGGAAGAAGGGCGATGGATCTCGTCATCCTGCATGAGAAGACCATACAGATCCCCCTGTGTTTTATCATAACAGCTAATGCCCTGGCTGATTTCCTGCGGATAAATGGCATAGGCCAGGAAGATGTCAAGTCAGCCCCTTTTCCAAACGAGATAGAAGAAGAGCTTTTGGAGGCGTATGAGACGCTCGCGATCAGCGATGAGCTCACCTCTGCAAACCACCTGATGGCGTCATCTGAGAGCGTGGATGTCTTAATCATCCCCTCTCCTGAAAAAGGGGGCACAAGGCCCTTGCGAAGCCTGAAAGGAAAGCAGGAATTCCTTGAACAGGTCAAGGAAGCATGGGCAGAGATGAATGCTCCTGGCGCACTCATAGTTGAGAAGATGGTCCGTGAGGATCTCGCAGGCATTGCAAGAGTTGGCAAGGATGACACTATATTCATCCGGGCATATTATGGCTTGCAAGGATTCCATGAGATAGCAAGCCATGACGAGTTTACTGTATCAAAGTCGTTGTTGTCCATCAAGAACACGCAAGTCACGCACCAGGACATGAAAACCGTCAGGGGTGACGAGGGCCTGGAGGAGTTTCCGCTCCATGAGCGCGGCAGCCATCAGAAGGCGACAGATAAGGAGGTCATTGAGATGGCTAGGGTCGCGAAGCGCACGCAAAGCTACCTGAAGCGGGATCTGGAGATCTATTTCGGCATGAAAAAGCAGCGTTTGTACTTGTTTTTCTGCGATGATCAACCAGAAGAGCAGGTAGCAGAAGAGGCAAGAGCTGCGGAGATCGAGATATCTATCGCAGACGTCAAGGGCGTTTTTGAGGAAGAGATGGGTGAAGAGCAGGCAGAAGAGGTGGAGGATGCAGAGGAGGAGAAGAAACCCACCATGGTTGTCGCTGATGATTCCTTTATTTTTAATGAAGGAGTACCTATGCAAGATGATGCTGAGATCGAAGAAGAGGCGCAGGCAGTAAGTCCTGTCGGGTATGTCAGCGAGCTTGCCAAGCCATTTGCCGAAAGTCAGGAGGATGATTTCATTTTGACCATCCCTGGAAAGGAGCTCGTGGCAGAAAGCAGTGCAAATCCTTCGGCACTCATCAATTTTTCAAAGAATGAGATGGAGCGGCTCCTGGTGAATGCCAAGCTTGCGATCCGCATGGTCTTAGAGGAGCAATTGAAGGCACAAAGCCTGCCAGCAACAGAAGGCTTATCGCTCTCTGCAATGGCAAGCGAATTGCATGAGAGAAAGCGCCTGCCCTATTATGCAGAGATCCTGCGGCTTGATGAGGTCCTGCAGAAAGGTGGGAATTTTGCAATGGAGGATATCCTTTTTGCGTTCGATACCGCAGACCGGTTTGTGAGGGAACACCAATGATCAAGAAGATCCTGTCCTATTTTACAAAAAACAAGCTTGAGGCATTGGAGATTGAGGCGCAGGATATCGATTCCCATGTCGTTCATGTGATCCTTGATGCAGAACAGACAGTCAAGGACCTGAAGAATGCATTGAAAAAGGATGATATTGAAGAGAAGAATGCGGACACAAAAGAGCTTATGCAGGATTTTGAGCAGGTAGGAGAGAATATTGCAGTGTTGAAGAAAGAGATTGATAAGATTAGGCAGATGAAGATTGCGAAGGATCTCATGTACGGTCCTGATAACAATTTCTTGAATGACAAGATCGACCAGCTTGATGCCATGGGTGAGGCAATCGGAAGCCTTTTGGAGATAACAGAAGAAGCGCCTTCTGATGAGGAGTACACAAACAGTGTCCTTGATGAGATTGTGAAATATCTTAACGAGCTGATCACAGCGCTCAACAAGATCAAGGCAGATGACGATGCGCTCTTGGCGCTGTATAAGAAGCTGCAAGGATGACTATTCTTTTTGATAGGGATCTGTGCAGGTAATAGGTGAATGTCTTTTCTACGTGAAACCCCGGGGGAATAAGGGGCTTGATGGATGACGGGAAGACGATGACCATGCGGCAGGTTTTTTGGCTTGCTTTTTGCAGGAATGCGTTGTAGGTTCCTTTGGCATCTAGTGATCGGGTGTTCTTGCCATAGGGCAGGTCAGTGACGATTCCTGCTGCTCGCCTGCTGAGTTGTGTCGCATCGCCTACAGAGACAGGGATGTGGTGAAGGCCGATTGAGTCAAGATTGATTCGTGCACGTCTGACCTGGATGGGGTCGATGTCTGATCCTTTTGCTTTGATCCCAAGAAGGCCTCCTTCGATGAGGAGTCCTCCTGCGCCGCAGAAGGGGTCGAGAAAGCTCTTGGTCCCAAGGATGTTCACAAGCGCCCGGGCGAGGCGTGGGTGCATGCCTGTCGGATGCGGTGCGGGAAGGAGGTGAGATTTTCTTGCGTTGAAGTCTTCGTTGTTTTCCCATATGGGAAGGCAGAGGTGAGCGTGCCTCTTGCTGATGACAAGAAGATAGGTTGTTTTTGGGTGTTCCAGGTCGACGCGCGGCTGTTTGAGGCGATTCCAGATGAGGCTTCCGAGCTCTTTTTCTGTCAGGGAAAAGGTGGCCTTTGACGTTTTGATGATGCGTGCTGCATAGCTTCCTTTATAGTATTTCTGGAGGTTGGCACGGGATATGCAGTCGTGAAGTTTGGAAAAGGCACACGTCATGATGACCTTTGCCACCTGTCTCGTGTAGGCAAGGTGCTGGAAGGGAAATGGCTTTGAAAAGAGAATGAGCTCTTCTTCTCTCTTGAAACTCTTCAGTTTTCCAAGCGAGATTGCTTCGTACGCGCTGAGTTCAGGGTTTTCCTTTGAGAGGATGGCAAGGTACATTTTCAGTTTCATATGCTGCTTTGGTTTATATGGTTTATCTATATGGAAAATAAAAGAGAAAAATATAAAAAAGGCAGAGACTCGAAAAAAAGTATGGGACGCGGACGACCGACGAGATCTGTCATAAGGCAGAACATGGTAGAGATCTTGTATTTCTTAGGAAATGCGTACGGGTATGAGATATATAAGGTGTATCGGGAATTGTTCCCGCGGGTCACGTTGCGAGTCATGTATTATCATCTGAGGAAGGGCGGGGAGTTGGGCGAGTTCAAGCAAGCCAAGGTAGTGAAAGAGGAAGGCGCGTATTCATGGGGGACAAGTGTTGAGCGCACGTATTATTCCCTTGGCAAGAATGCGAAGCCCCTGGGAGAGGAGCGGGTGCGAAAGTTCTTAGAGTCAAAGAAAAAGGAAAAACCCGGCAGGAAGAACGCTAGAGTTTCTTGAAGAAGCCAAAGAGTGCGAATGCCTCTCTTTTGGTGAGCATGCCTTTTCCTATGATGTGGCGCCAGACTTTTTTCTGGGTTTTACGTTTGTCAGGTGTTGGAAATTGCTGCTTGTCAAGGGTTTTGTCGATGAGCCTGAACAGGAGCTCTTTTTCTCTTGCCGAGATAGGGATATAGGGCGAGATGGTGTCTTTTCCTGCCGTGTGCTTGGTGAGTTCGTAGAGGATGATTGCGACTGCATGGCTGAGATTGAGGGAGGGGTATTTCTTGCTTGTGGGAATCGTGACGAGAAAATCACATAATGCCACTTCGTCGTTGGATAGACCAGTAGATTCCCTGCCGAATACGAGCGCGACCTTGGTTCGTGGTATGCTTTTGATAAGCTTCTTGGCAAGGTCTGATGGAAGGAGGGGGCTTCGCCTGATGTTGTAGTCTGTGCCAAGGCGGGAGGTTGTGCCGATGACGACCTGGAATTGGTGCAGGATCTTATGCTGAGCGACTTTTGCCTTTTTCAGGACTGTCTTTGCATGGACTGCCCGATGAAGCGCTTCATCGCTGAGATGGTCGCATTTCGGGTCGATGAGAACAAGGGAATTGATGCCGAAGTTCTGCATGGCGCGGGCGACTGCGCCGACATTTCCCGGGTGTTCCGGCCCGAAAAGAACGATTGTGAGCATCTTATAGTATATGGAGCGCTTTTGCAAGAGCGATGAGCGTTGCTTTGATGATGGGAAAGAACAGAAGGATGATGATTCCTATGAAGACAAAGGTCACAACTGTCCATATCTTCTTGCCTTTTTTCTCGCCGAAGAAATAGAGCGATGCCGTTTGGAAGAGCCGGCCTCCGTCGACTGGCCCGAGGGGGAGGAGGTTTGCGAGGCCGAGGCCGAGGCTGATGATGAATATCCAGTTGAAGAGCTTGACGATGTAGAGAAGGATTGTCGCAAGGATGGTCTTCTCGTTTGCATACACGGTTGCAGGGCCGATGACACCAAGGTAGCCTTTGCTTGCATTGTCAGGATGTGTTGTTGCAATAATGGTATACGTGTCATCAGCTGTCCCGAGCGTTACTGCTTCGTTTGGGGTGAGGTTTTCTAATGTCTTGAAGAAGTCAGGGACTGTAAGGGTCTCTTGCCCATTGACTGACGTGTAGGTCACTGCTGGAAGTATGCCTGCTTGTTCTGCAGGGTATCCTGGCTGGACTTGCTGGAAGGTGAACCCTGCAGGGGTGAGGTAGGCGTTTATTATGGGTGTTAAGACAAAGCTTAAGATGAGTATCATGAGAATTGCAAGAAGGACATTGGAGAATGGCCCTGCAGCAAAGATGGAATTCTGGACTTTCTTGCCTGCTTTCTTCACCTGTTTTTCGTCAGGCTCGACAAAAGCTGCGGCAAGTGGCCCGATGAATGCGAATCCGCTTGATTTGACCTTAATCTTGTGTGCCCGTGCGACGACCCCGTGCGAGAATTCGTGGATGGCTGCGCTGATGAAGAGGGCGATCCAGCCAGTGATGAGGGGTACCTGTATGGGCGATCCCGGGATGGGAACTCCTGGGATGACTGGCTGCAAGGGGGGAGGTGCTCCTGGGACAAAGAGGATCTGATAGACGCCATAGAAGATGAAGCCGATGATGGTTAACATGCCAAGATAGCCGACATAGATGCCTATTGTTGCAAGGGTCTGGATGAGGCGCGGATGCTTGAATCCTATCTTGTCCATGTACTTCAGGCCAAGTTTTGTCCTGTAGAGCTTAATCAGGGGTCCTTGGGAGTCGAATCGCTTCCGATAGAGGTATAAGAGAAGTATGATTCCCCCGTAGAAGAGAATGACCCATTTATAGTCCCAAAGTGCCATTGGGAAAAACAAGGTTGATGATTATTTAAAAGTGTTGTGTTTAATACGTTTTTCCGTTGCGCCGAAAAAGTCCGGAGAGGAAATTTTTTGCGCCGTGGGAAATAAGGTCAGGGTTTGCGATGAGGCGTCGCCGCAGGTATGGCTCGCCATCCCCAGGTAAAAGTTCGAATGGCATATAGAGGCGGCAGGTCTTTCCTTCGCTGACCTTTTCGCGCCTGAATTCGTCAACGATTCCCACACCTTTCAGGAATTGGTACTCGTATTGTTCTGCAGGAACGCTTCCAAGCGCCCTATCCAATCTCTCAAGGAGAGTCAGGTCATGTGTAGCTATTTCTGTGTAGATTCCTGCATCGATGAGGTTGAGTGCTTGATAAAACAAGCGGTCTTTTGCCTCTCTCTTGCGCGTGGTTGCGATTGTTGATGGCTCAAGATAGATGCCGATGCAGATACGCACCCGCATATGTTTTTTTGGTACGGCGTAGTGTGTTGTGATAATATGGTTGATGTCATCTTCTGTTCTGTTGAGCCGAGTCTGAAGGACTATACCAAAGCCAGCATGGCCTTTCTGCCAGATACGCTCGGCTGTTTTGAGGCTGATATCTGTGAAGCGGTGATCCTCCATATCAAGAGTTATTCGTAGTGGGGTTGCTATTTGGACGAGCGCTTCAAGGGTTGGAAAGAGCGTGGTTTCGTCAGCAAGGTAGCCTGTTTCATTCACGGAGATGATCGCTGTTGGCTTGACTGAGAGCGTCACAGGAGATGTTATGAAATCTTGTTTTATGGCTTGTGCAATGAATACATATCCACCCTGATAGAGCTTTGCTTTTTCTGGTGTTGTGGCTGCTTCTCCAAGAATATCACAGGTAGAATATGTGTTTTCCTGAGAAAAGAGGATGCAGACATTGTCAAGGCATTCTTTGGCAGAGTGCCCTGCAAGATAGGGTTCAGCAAGCTTCCGAAAGACTGTATGCCCGAATTCATTTGCGAGAAGGATGTCAAGTACTGCCTTGTTCACTGTTCTTCGTGCATCAATCCAGACGTCCTCAAGCATGCGATCAGAGAAAGGTATGCTGCTTTTTAAGCTTTTAGAGAATTATGTCTATTTCCGCTTGACTGACCGAAGGTAGTGGCTGTGGCATTTTCTGCAGCGGACCTTTCCTGAGATGACTTTGAGATTGGGGGCGCGCACCTTTGACTTGCATTTCCTGCAGACAAAGATGTTGACGAGGATTCTTTGTTCAGCTTCGTGGAATTTTGCCATTTTAGTCTGGTTTGATTTGTTTCATGACCCTGTCTGAGAGAACTGACCAGTAGACGACGGTGTTGCCTTCCTTGAGGTCGCTTTTGAGTTCATCAGGGATTTCCATGTCAAATGTTTCATAGGTCTCTGTGTCCATGACGTTCGCATGGGTGTCGTGGATGGAGAGTACTTGTGCGTTTCGCTTGTCGATCACCGGCACTTCGATATTGTCGTGGCCTGGCATGACGATGTTTCTTTTCTTCCCGTCGAAAAGGCCGACAGCAAAGAGGTTGACCTTTGCATGCCCGTGCTTTCCTGGCCGTGAGACGGCAAGGTCTGTGACATTGCAGGCGACGCCTTCGATTATTATATAGTCTCCTTTTTTGAGGGATCCTACGCTTTTGTGCTTGATTTCCATGTACTCACCAATCATCCTCTGGAAACGTGGTTTATTTAAAAAGGTTTTGGCAGCTATGCAAGTATTCTTTCTCTTCATGCATGTGCTATGATTACATTGCAACCAGATAGATCCCAAGAATGATGGTAAGTGTTCCCAGAAGTCTCTTCCAGGATGATTTTTCCTTGAGAAAGATTGCTGCGATCAGAAAGACGCCTGCGGATGATATGCCTGCAATTGCGAATACGCGTGAGGCATAGCCTTTGGTGAGTGCGAAGAATATTGCGAAGGTGCCGAGTGCTCCAAAGACTGATGAGATGGCAATCTTTGCATGTTTAAGGGAGAATGCTTTTCGGCGTTTTTTAAGAGCAATGTATATCGCGATAAAAATGGCGCTTGCGAGATACATCAGGGTCGCGAGTTCAATTGGCGTAGTGTCGAATAGAAATCTTTTGGAGAGGAGAGCATATGCGAGAAAGACAAGGGCTGAGAGGATAATATAAAGAAAGCCATGGTCTATTTTTGGGATGGAAGATGTTCCCTTGAGGAGAAGAAGGTATATGCCAAGGATGATGAGTGCGAGACCTGTAAAGTTGAGAGCGCTTGCAGGTTCTGAGAAGATGATGAGCGTTCCTAGGAATGAGAAGAGGATGGAGAGTGCCTGGTAGTGGGAGACAAATACAGTTGCATCAGTGACTTTTAGGGAATAATAATAGAGGATACTGGCAAGTGCGTAGATACTGCCAAGGATCAGGGAAAAGAAAAGAAGCCTTGTCGTGATATGGAATGAGAAGAATATACTGCCGATGAGAAGAAGGATGAGCCCATTGAACAGCATCTTGTAGAGGTTGATGCCAAGAGGAGAGTACTTGTGGTTGAGGAATACCTTGTCAAGTGATGTGGATATAGCATATGCGAGGTAACCGAGGATGCCAAAGATGAGCCATGGTTCCATGCGATAAATAGAATAGAGCTCATTTATATAATATTTCTTACCAGAACCTGAAAAATCCGCGTTTTTGCTTTTTCAAAAATTCCTTCAATTTCTCTTCTGCAAGAGGATCCTTGTATTTTTTCTCAAGTATCTTGAATTGACGAGTATGATGATAGCTTCTGCCGTTCTTGTCGTAGAATTGCAGTTTTTTATGAAGCAGCTCGTGATACATGACGTAATCGAGAAGGTTCTCGTCTTTTGCAAGGACTGTCGAGATGGTGATTGTGTCTGTTGCGTATTCATATGTTCCAAGCTTGACAAACGATTCGCTTCCCCATGCCAGGTTGGGTTGCTCAAGAAAGTTGTGGAAGTAATCTCTATTCACCCGATGAAAGCTCTCTTCAAGGACAGGATCTGATTTCGTTACTGCCGTATATTTTGGCAGTGCTTTAATGAAGCGATGATAAAGGTCCATCTCCAGGGTCTCTTTCCTCATCCTGCTGCCATTTTTCTTATTGAACAGTTTTAAGAGAAGGAGTTGGATGAGTCCGGTCTTGATGTCAGAAGAGACTGTCTTCCATTCATAGCTCATGCGCACCTCGATATGATTTTGTCGCAGCTTGATGTTCGCGTTGTAGCCGCGAAAGGCACGAGAATACTTAAGAGAGGATGTGTACGTGAGAGGTTCGCTGAAGAGTTCTGTGTATGCGCGAGAGATCATTAAGGACTACATTTGCTTTGTTTATTTAATCATTTCGTAAGGATAATCGATACTTTTAAATACTTTAACGTATTTTATCGTACGCATGAAGCAGATCAGCTTGACGATTCCGGAAAAATTGTATGATGAATCAAGGAAATATTGTCATGAGTTCGGTTTCAAGAATGTGCAAGAGTTTATTCTTGATTTGATGCGGGAAAGGACAATCTATAAGAATCTTGAAAGGGATTTGCAAATCAAGGAACGGATGGATCAGGGTATTGGCGTGACAAAGAAGACGAAGGATGAGGCATTACGTTTTTTCGGGAAGCGACAGAAATCTTCCGGAATTTCTCGGTAAACATATTTAAACGCTTTTCCTTTGATCCAGTTTATGGCATACGTTGTCCATCTTTCTGATGAATTCAAGAAATCATGGGCAAAACTCAAACGAAGAAATCCCATCATGTTTGAACGTATTGAGAAGAAGATACGAGAGATCATAGAAAATCCAGAACATTATAAGCCATTAAAATATGACCTTCATGGCTTTCGCAGGGTCAGGTTTGGAAGTTTTGTTTTGAAATACAGTGTCGAGGAGAATGTTATCAGTTTTATCATGCTTGATCATCATGATCAAGCCTATTGAAAATCAGTATAGCTATCTGACGTAAGCCCACACCATATCATCAAGAAATTTCCCATCCTTGCACTTATGCTTGCGAAGGATTCCTTCAAGTTTATATCCTGCTTTTTCAAGTACTCTTGCAGATGCTTTGTTGTATGTTCTGCACCAGCCTTCTATTCTTCTCAATCGATATTTCTTAAAAGCGTATTGCGTGACTGCCCGGACTGCCGCTGTTGCTATTCCTTGCCCCCGGTACGATGTATGGACACAGTACCCTATGGTTGCTTTGTGTTCGAAGTATTTCTGGTGTAGGTCATGGAGGTCTACAAATCCGACATATTTATTTTCCACTATTATCGCGAAGAGTTCTCGCCCAGGTTTTTTCTTATGTGCGTCCTTGAGCATTCTTTGAAGATTCTTCTTAGCTTCTTCTTGTGTCTTTATTATTCCAAGAAATCCCGATTGGGCAGATTGTTCAAGGCGGCAAGCACAATAGTCATCTACGTCAGACATGCGCATCGGACGCAAGAGAATTCCTTTGGTTTT
>JBDRSD010000056.1:0-8611 GCA_043825215.1 Nanobdellota archaeon | reverse complement strand
ACCGTCCTTGGTCGGGTAACTGCAGAGTTCGAGTCTCAGGATCATCCGGTCGTGACAGTCATCACGATCACCGTGGCCTCCAGCTATCAGGACAGGGATGGTGGAGACACGGATGTTCGAATCGACGGCGGGCCCATCGGTGACAGGATTGCCCTTCCCCCTATCGAGAATCCTCCGCGAGAAACTCGGTTCTCTTTCGCAACCGGCGAGAAGGTCTTTGTCGCCTACCACACGGAAGATGGACAGCGTTGGGTGGACGACAAGGCAACACTCGCGACTCCTGACATCGCCGAGATGGTCTCCCTCGGCCCGCTTGCACTCACCTCTCCCTTGTTTTCGCGCGACCGCGAAGCCACACGGCTTCTGTTCGGCAAATCTGGTGCAAAATCCCTGGTCGCATACAGAACCTTTGACATGACCGTCTTCAAGACCAGGGACAACGACGTGACTGATCCTCAGTACACGTCCCTTCCTAGCGAGCATCGTTGGCTGTACTGGGGGAAGTCACTCTGTTCTGAGAAGAACCGTGTCGGAACCCTTGGCGATCTGATCGAGGAGACCGAGCGGCGCATTGAGAAGAAGTAACCTGCCGGATCCACAAGATCCTGCTGAAAGGAGCATGTGATGAAGTACCGGTTCGCATTCTTGCTTGCCGTCTTCGCACTCATTGTCGTCATCGGTTTCGGTTGTGCGAAGGAGAGTCCTGTCACACCGACGTCAGGATACGACCTCACCAACGACACGACTGCCCTGAATCCAACGTGGGGGACGATCAACGTCATCTATCCTGGCGACGGCAACCACCCAGACATCATCACGACCGTCTGCGCTGAGGATGATTCGACCAACAACACCCAGCAGACGACATGGGGCAAGATCAAGTACGACTTCTCCCAGTCTCCTGACGACGACGGCTGTCCGCCACCGCCCGAGTGGTAGACTGTTGACGTCCTGCTGACCACGGTGTTGTGCGCCTGCGAACGAAAGTTCCGGAAAGGAGAACTGGACACTCGCCTTTCTGCGTTCCCAAACGGCAGGCGCACATCATTCCTTCAGTGCATTTTTCGGCAAGTCTTGCGCCAGTAGCTCAGAGGATTAGAGCGCTTCTGGAGTTGCGCGAAACAGGAGAGGTCGCAAGTTCAAATCTTGCCTGGCGCGCAGAATATCATGATCCGAGTTGGAGCTGTCCTAGCCACTTCTCTCTCGGCGAAAAGAATCCTAGAGAAATGGGATTCCTGGACAGCTACTCATAGAGTACAGGGAAGAGGAATTTCATATTGCGGGAGTTGGCGGATACGTCTGCTGGCTTTTCGCATTCCCCTGAAATTCCCTCTTCCCTTTCTTTTCCTGTAGAAATTGATGGACAAGTCAAGAAGAAAGGAGGGGTTGGCTTCTTTTCGGTTCCAGTCAACAGAGAAACGAGACACAGGAGGAGAAGATGGACAGGAAGTCTGAGAAGCAGGATCTGTTGCGCGAACACGAGAAGGTCTTCGCGAACCTGATGTGTCCCCGTTGTGGCTGGTTGCACGCTGTGGAGAGGAAGGACCAGGCATACAGCGTCAACGAAAGCTGCCCGAACTGCAAGCAGGATCGCATCGCCGGGAACGTTCCGCCCTTGAAGCGGCAGTAGTCAATTGATGCGGCCACTGGGGGGTTTGCACGAAGATGGCAGCTGCGATCTGCATGCACATCATGTGCGGTTTTCTGGTGGCCGCCCGACTAATCTGGAGGTTGTATGGATGAATAGACTCAAAGACAGCTTCGGAACCTGAACAGGCACATGGACCGTCTGGCTAGAAAGGAGGTAAAGGAACGGAAGGTTGGCCGGCGTGTTGTGGAACTGCGACAGTTGATCAGAGAGACCGATGATCTGACAAGATACTTTGAACAAAGGAGGGATGCTTGAAGACCCGCAAAGCCCGCGTGAACAGGAAAACCAGCTGGAAACGCTTCGAAATCCAGGTGGCTGATCCTGAGAACGAAGCTCCTCAGGCTACTCCTGATCAGAAGGTCAAGAAGCAGCCTGTGAAGCGCAACCCCCACAAGAAGTAACGGCAACAGGGAATCAACATCCAGGGATGGAAAGGAGAGCTCATGCAGACTCGCAAAACAACTTTTGCGAGCTCTCCTTTCCGATGCATTTGCAGCCAAGAAAGATTTTCCTTTTTTTGCAGTATATAGTTTCTATATAGAAAATAATATACCGGAGCAAGATATATAAGGAAGTGAAAACCACCACCCCCTCATGGATAGTGACAGCCTCGACGAAACAATCCAACGCATCCTTAAAGAAGGAACCAAGAAAGAAATCCAGGCACTCCGATGGGGCAGCCAGGGAATTCCCATACTCATAGGGATAGATCATATTAAATCCTATCAGGCAGGACTTTCCCAATGGCTGAGAAGCAGGAACATCAAGATTATTGACAGCACAGACATCACAAAGCCAGAGACGCTCCAAGGACTCAAGATATACACTCAACTACGCATATACAACCGCCAGCATGCAAGAGCAAAGCGTAATGGTAATGAGGAGACAGAGCGAACCGTTCGTCAGAAGATAGACCTTGTCAATGAGACCCTGAAGGAATATGCAGAATGGATGGCAGGGAATGTTGATGATCCCCAGGCAAGAGTTGAGAGCGAGCTCTTTGAGAAAGGAAAATCACTCGCATACTCCCTCAACCTGCGCTATCTGCGCTGGGAGGAAGAATTTTCAGTAAAAGAATTTCTCCTTGCAAGAGAGCATATTAAGAAGCACGAGTTCCTTACCTACCTGGAGACGATCGGCATCGAAGAGGATGAATATTCAGGACGGGTCGAAAGGTGGAATGCAATCGATGACAGGATTGAATCAATCCATGATTCAACTGAAGTAATAACAGCACTCAACAATGAATATGCGACAAGCCGTAAGGCAGCGCAGGATGCATTCCTCGGGAGGAAATTCACACAGACCCTGCAGGCGATTGATGATGGGTATTTCATCCTGCACAAGCTCATCTACGAGCTCACTGGCATGGATAAGAAAGAAAAGGATTCCATTCCCAAGAATATTTTGGTAAGGACAGCTTACCATGCAGAAAACAAGCTCGATCACCTTTCAAATAAGACCCGGGTTGTGCACCTGGCAGCAGAGTCCAGCACAATCTACTATAATCTTATCATACAATATTATAAGAAAAGGAATGATTCGCACCGGGTGAAAGAGGCGAAGAAACTTCTTCAGGAGGAGCTTATTGCCGTGCAGGAACGCGACCGGTTCATCTATGTGGATCTTGGATTGGACTTGGACAAGCTTTATGCTGTCGCGCAAGCGCACAGGGATGAGTTGCGCAGCACATACCCCTGATGCTCTGGCTAATGACGTCTCAAGCATCCTTGATGCACGTATCGTAGAAGTCGCACTGCCCTGTTGACCATTTGCACAAGGGCCCGATCTTTTTCACGTAATCCTTCTTTTCTTTTGAAAGCGTGTTCTTGTGCACGTGGTGTATCTCTCGGGTTGCGAATTCGACCATGCTTTCTGTGACCTCGAGTTCTCGTCGGCCGTGGCGCAGGAGGTGAAGTCCGACGATATCAGGAAGCCTTCCATGCCTGACCCGGTAGAGCAGGGCATAGATGGAGAGCTGGAGAAGGTATTCTTCACTGACTTCATCCCGCGACGAAGTCTTGTAGTCTATCACCCGTACGCACCCATCTTCCTCGTGGATGGCATCGATGAATCCTCTGACAGCGTGTTCCTCGCTTCGGTATTCCTGCTCGCGGATAGGGGTAAGGGCCCTGAAGGCATCAGCAGGAGCTACTCCTTTACTTTCTTTTTTCTCGACTTCACTGATGAACCATTCAGTCCAGTTGGAGAGCATGAGCATGCAGTCTTCTGCGTGTACTGCCTTGTTCTCAATACCCATCTCTTCTATTTCTTTCTGGTAGTTCTTCCATTTCATGAAGAAGAGGCGCATGGTTTCCTTCCTGAGGAACTGTTTGAAATCAGCAGTCATGTATTCGGGATTGAGGTCGAAAAAATCCTCAAGGACTTCGTGGATGATGCTTCCCTTGATAAGTGGGATGCTTTTCTTTTTAGGAAGCTCTGCAATGTAGTTGTAATAATATTTTCTTGGGCAGTGCCTGTATGTGTTGATGGAAGAGGGAGACTGGATGCGTGCAGCTTGGACTGTTAGATTTGCCTTTGCAGCCGTCTGCGTGGTAACTTTCTTGTCGCTCATTTGTTCCTGTTGTTTCCGGGATTATTTAAAGCTATCCCCTGGAAAATCGATGAGTTTACACATAAAACGAAAGATTTATATACTTCTGTATATCTAAATGTATACTAGTTTCCATACAGTTGGGGGAAACATGCTATTACAAGAACTTATCCTGGAAGATGAAGTCACGAAAGCTGACAACCACATTGCTCCCGAAGTGAGACACGCGACAATAAGCCTTTTAGAGCGATTGAAAAAGGAATTCGGTAAGAAGCATGGCTTCATTTTTGTCTTAGGCTATGACCCGACAGACACGTCTTATGAGATTACAAAAGGAGATTTCCATGCTAATGACGAGTTCGTCTCCCCTATGAAAGACGATCACATTGACGAGTTAACCGACAGAATCAATGTCAGGGACGGCATTGCATATCAGATTCTCCAGGAAATCACGCATATTGATGACGATGGCGCCGTTCTGATCGACAAGGATGGCTACCTTTTACATAACGGCTACAGTCTTGAGGTCAGTCCAAAAAGTGTTCTCGCAGAAATGAAAATCCCCAACCACCGTACCCTCGGCCAACGCTATGGTTTTTCAAGAAATGTCGGAAGAAGGCATAATTCTGCGATAGCAGCATCATACAAGCTGCCAAATACTGAAATTTACACTCTGTCTGAAGAAAGCGAGGACATCAGAGGATATTATAGAACACTCATATTCTGCTCTCCTTACGAACAGGAATTAACAGACAGCAGATATGGCAGGCCAAAAGAGATATTGGATTCAATTGCCACAAGGCTTCCAAAACAATCAAGGGAATCAGTATGTTTCTTTGAAGAGTGTCTCACCACTTCTTGAGCGCAGTATAGACTGTCAGTGCCCAATTGTTGACGGTTGTCATGATGGTCTTCCTGATCTTTTCTTTTGGTTCTGCTCGATACTCATACACATAACCGCCTCCAGAGAGGTTGTTCTGCCGTCTTTGGATGACGCCTTTCTCGTGCAGTTTCTTGACAGCGCGCTGTACAGTCGATTGATCAAGTTCTGTTTTTTTTGCAATCTCTTCGGTATCTAACCAGGAAGAAGAAGAAATGAAAAAATGTAATATATCGTATTCTGCCTTGGTGAGCGAGAGGCCGCATCTGACGACCTCTTTAATCTCGAACCGCTTGCAGGCAAAGTCGATCATTTCGAAAGGAACTTATCAATTTCCGCTTTGAGTGCGGGTTCTGGTCTGAATCCAACAATCCGTCTGACTTCTTCGCCTTTTTTTGTGACGATAAGGCAGGGAATGCCAGTTATCCCGAATTGCTGAGAAAGTTCTGGATGTGCTTCTGTATCGACCTTTGCGAATTTGAGTTTTCCCTCATAACTGCTTGAGAGCTTTTCAAAGACAGGTCCCATCATCTTGCAGGGTCCGCACCAGTCTGCGTAGAAGTCGATGATGACTGGAATGTCTGATTGTTTCACTTCCTTGTTAAAATTCTCAGGTGTTATCATAGTTAATGCCATCGTTATTACCTCCAATGTTCAACAGTACTGCTATAAAACATAGGTAGTATTTAAAGGCTGCGGAGTACTGCAGAAAAAGCGTTTGATAAAGCAGGACTGTCAGACGCTATTCACGAGTCAATATGAAGTATCATCGGTTTATATGCAATAGGACGGTGGTCCATATGTTTGCCAATAGCGGAATCGAGAACTTCGACATGACCATCTGTTCCTCTCTGGAATGCATAATCGAGGATAAACTTGTTATTCGCCGTCGTGGGTTGTGGTGTTTTTGCAGCATCGATGAAGCCTGATGCTTGCAGGTCAGAATATAATTGTGCGTCAGAATTGAGGAGGAATCGACCATTCAGCCGTCTGACCATGTTTAAGTCTCCAATGATAATTGCAGGACGAGTAGCATAGTCAATATCTAATCGAGAAATCACCTGACGGATTTCATTTCTCCTGATTTGAGGTACTGGTCCAGCAGATGCCTTGAAACTGGCTATGACAAGACCAGAATCAACGAGAAGGACGTTTTTGTTTGCCACGCCAGGGAAATGGTGGTCTTTCCCAAAGAGTGTGATGCATGCATCTACATAAAATTTTTCAAGCGCATAGGAGATATCTTGCCTTAGGAGCGCAGCAGAATATCGCGAGTTACAAACATCAGAAAGTTGGCCAACATAGGAACCTCTAAGTCGAGAAACTATCATCTCAAGCTGTTCTCCATCATCGATTTCATGGAGGAACGCTATCTGTGGTAGTTGCTGGTCTATGACATCCGCTACAAGAGGAATATGTTCCTCAGGAAGGTTATTTCCTTGAGGTTTTTTTCCGGTGACAATTGCTTTTCCTATTTCCCATGGCATGTACGGTGACTTTAGGAAAGAGAGCCCCACGTTCCAATTGAGTATTTTCTGCGACATAGGACCATTTATGAAAGAACACCTATTTAAATGTTACTATTTTAAAGTAGTCAAGATAGAGGAAGTCTGTTGTTTCCAAAAATACCAGCAGTGTAGAGCTCTCCAATGAGCGCTTTTTGGTCAGGATGCGCAGCAAGAAGGATTTCCTTCACTTCCTCTTCAGTCAATTGTTTTGGTTCGCCGAACTTGTTGTTCTTCCTTGTTGATGCTGCATCGTAGAAGTCTGCAAGTGAGAGGAGTCGCGCGTAGAAATTGATCATGGCAGTTGATGAGAGTGTCGAAAAAACGCGGGATCTTGGGATATGTTTGGGATATCCTTTTTCCTGGAATTGGTGATGGCGAAGGGCAATTTCTGCAGAATAGTCAAACACGCCGCGGAGTAGTTTGTAAGAGAGTTCTGGGTGTGTTCGCATGGCAGCCATGTCTCCTTCGTTGAATCCGCTTGTCTTTTTGAGGATTGCGGGATCAATGAGTGCTTTTCCGATGTCATGGAGAAGTCCTGCATACAATAATGCTTTCTGGTCGAGGTGCATGAATGCAGCAATGTCCCGGCCGAGGAGGCCGACACGAACAGAATGCGTGTAGGTTGCCTCGTCCTTCTCCCGCAGTATGCTCAGATAATGGTACAAGGAGTCTTGCTTTCCTTTGGTCACACGAAGTTCTTCGAAAGCTGTAGTAAGTTGTTCGTCTAGTGTGCTCATGGAAGAGAGAAAATGCTGTCTCTTTTTGAATGTTATCTTTACGGGATTACGCCTTTCTGCCAGTCTTTAAGAATGACTCTTGCCATGCGCATGATGTCTGGTTCTCCTCCTTTTATGAGGATTTTTCTGACAAGCGCGATTGCTTCTAGTCCTTCTTCCTTGTCGTCATATACAGAGACTTTATAGAATGCTTCTATGCGTCCTGGGTAGCGCTGCATGAGTTCGAAGACGACCAGGTCTGGCTCTTTTGCATGGGTGAAATCTATCGTTCCCGTGAGTGCATGTTTTAAGTAATCCTTTTCTTGATAGGGAATAACTCCCGGAGTATCTAGAAAAAGTATCCGGTTTCCTGCCTTGATCTTTTGCACACCGCGGGTTACTCCGGAAAGGAGTCCTGATGGCGCGCTTTTTTGGCCTCGCATGGCATTGATAAGTGAAGATTTTCCGACATTGGGATAGCCAAGCACACCGACTGTCACGCGCTCTTTCACGCCAATTCGTTTTGCCTCGATGAGAATGCGTTCACGAAGTTTCGTCAGTCCCAGATGGTCTTTTGCAGAGATGAAGACTGATGGTTTAAGAATGGTTTTCATCTTGTCAAGGCTGTCCTTTTCTGCAAGGTCGCACTTGGTCATAACATATATGAGAGGTTTTTCTGCTCTTCTGATCTTGGTTTCAAGTTCCGCGTTTCGCGTCTCATCTATAAGTCTCGAATCTAACACGAGAAGCAGCAGATCCGCATCAGTGATGACTTTGTTGACGATTCCCCAAAAGTTTGCCATGTAGAAAGGATGATTGACCTTGTTTAAAAAGGTTGTTTAAAAGATGGAGAGACAAATTTACCATGCATCCTCCTTGGCGTGTATCGGGCAGGGGTTGGCCATTTGGGTTTGGGTACCAAACACAAATTACCGGGTTTCCCGTGTACCGTCGGTCACAGAAATTGCAAATTTCTGGGACTCAATGCGAATTGGAAATTCGCATGAGCATGCAACTTTGTTGCATTGCTCCCAGCGAACTTAGTTCGCTGTGAGGGTGCCCGATAGGACATTTTCTCGAAGAGAAAATGGCCGTACACCACCAAGAAGGAGGATGCCATTTCAAAATAATTATGATAAAATAAGTTAGAAAATAAGAAAAGACAAGAAAGTCACCTTCGGTGACAATTCCTAATAGTTGGCACTAATCCAATCCAGTAATTCTCTTTGGATTTTAGGTGGTTCATCTGGCGGTTTCTTGCAATACCACACAAATGCGAGCTCACCATGACAAAATGGGCAG
>JBDRSD010000055.1:0-27125 GCA_043825215.1 Nanobdellota archaeon | reverse complement strand
GACAACGTCCTAGAAATCTATGAGAAAAAAATCACACCATACGGAAATGGCGCCAAAGTAGACGCACAAAAAAAACACATCGGACGCCGAGCATACATCATAATACTAAAGGACTAACACAATTCTGTCCCACAGCCGCTTATCGCAAGGAATCATCCTCTATATCTTCAGGCTCGTGATCTTCGATATGCTATGCTCTGTCATGGAGATATGGTGTCTGCGGTCATTTCAGCGCGTCCAATATGCTTGAGGTTTTTACAATAGGAATCCCTTCATACACTCTCAAGGACAACAAGTCTTTATCTCCGCTAACGAGATAATCAACGTCTGCACTTTTTGCGCATTCAAGAAACTTATTATCTTTTTCATCTCGACAAGCCCTGATGTTTAATCTTGGGGCAATGACCAAATGAGAAAGGGATGCAATTTTCCCCATAATCTGATCGGATGTTAAGCCCGCCTTCCTCATTACTTCATTGAACTTTGGCCTTTTAATTACCTCTTCAACTTCGCTGAGCAGTTCTTTCGTCATGAACAGGTGCGCCTTGCCCTGCTCGATTCTCCTCAATAGCTCTGCCTCATTCCCTTCCCAAAAGAAAGCTGATACAATGGTGTTTGTATCAAGAACCAATTTAGGCACCATTTCTTACATCCCTAATCGCCTTTTTGACGTCCGCTCTCGTCAACCCCGCCTTCTTCGCTGCATCCCGTAACGGCTTCGCTACCTCGTCAAATGTCTTTTTGAACGCGGGTATTTCAATCTTTTTCAAAATTACAGTCCCGCCTTCTCCAAATATGATGAATTGGTCTGATTTCTTTATTCCCATTTCCTTGCGTAACGAAGAAGGAATGACAACCTGCCCTTTTTCAGATATTCTTGTGAGTTCAACCTGCATAGTACATCACCAGTAAGATATGTAAAATGTATCTTACTTAAATATCTTTCGATTTAATGTTGGACACTTAAACGTATTCAAAACACATCAGAAGAACAACATTTCACTTACCATCCTATCTTTCGATAGCGTATAAAGAACATTACCGACAGGACAACTATCAGAATTTTTCATTCGTAACACTAGATCTTCAAGCTCGTGATCTTCGAAATCCCGTGCTCTGTCATCGAGATGCCGTAGAGCGTGTCTGCGGTCGATATGATCTGGTCATTATGGCTGATTATAATGTACTGCGCCTTCATAGAATAGTCCTTCACTAGGTCTGCGAGCATCTCAGAATTCCTCTTGTCAAGCGCGGCGTCGACCTCGTCAAGCACGTAGAATGATGCTGGCTCGTGCTCCTGGATTGCGAAAAGGAATGCGAGTGCAGTAAGCGTCTTCTCCCCGCCGGAGAGCGAGCGGATGTCAAGGAACTTCTTTCCGATAAGCCTGACCTTAATCTCAAGGCCGCCGGCGAAAGGATCATTCTCGTTCTCCAATTCAAGATATGCATCTCCCTTTGTCGAGAGCGAGGTAAATATAGTCTTAAAATTCTTTGTGAGGACATCAAATGTCTTCATGAAGAGTTCCCTCTTCTTCGAATCAATTTCATTGATCATGACCAGGACATCTTCCCTTTCCTTGACCAAGCTCGTCCTCTTCTCCTGGAGATTCCTGTACTCTGCCTCGATCTTCTCATAGATCTCAAGCGCCTTCATGTTCACAGCACCAATGTCTGTTGCCATCCTCTCGAACTGGCCGATCTCCTTCATGATCTGGTCATGGTCCTTGCCCTCAAATATCGGGACACCCGCATACTGCTTTGCCTCTTCCTCAATCCCTGCGAGTTCCGCCTTCAGCCTTGCCAATTCAAGCGAGAATGAATTGAATCTTACCTCAATCTCCCGGCGATCACGCTCCTTCTGCGATGACTTTTCCTCAAGCTTCGCATTCTGGTTCGCGATGGTTGTCCTCTTCTGGAAGAGTTCCTTGAACTGGGCATAGAACTTCTTTTCGGCCTCTTCTTTTTCAGAAAGTCCCTTCTTTTTGGTTCCAATCTGCTTCTCAAGGTCACCTTTTTCCTTATCAAAAGTCGTCTTTTCTTTCTCGTGCTGCTTGATGATCTTTGCAATCGATTCCTTCTCCGGGTTCAGGACGTTCGAAATCTCAGACTCTGCATTCTTCGCGTCGCCCCGGATATCTGATATCTCCTGCAAGACTTCTTTTCTCTTCTCTTCAAACGTATTCAATTCTGCGAGCAAGCGCGGGCTTCTCATCTGTGTCATCTTGTCACGCAGCTCCTGCTTTTCTATCTTGAGGTTTGCGAGCTTCTTGTTCTTCTGCGAGACCTCCATGACGATCCCGTCTATCTTCTTCTCGATATCCTTGATTTCTGCAGATAGTTTTCCCTTCTCTGTCCTTGACACATCAAGGTCTCCTGATTCCAGGTGAAGTGTCTTTTCAATACTCAGTATCTCTGCTTCCTCTTTTGCCTTGAATTCCCTCAAGCGCTCTATCGCATCCTCACAATCCTTCCTCTTGAATTCCAGTCTGGAAATGACTGCTTCAAAATCCGCAATCTCCTTTTCCAGTGATTCCATGCCGTCTGACAGTTCCTTTTCCTGAAAGCCAAGACCCATGGATTCCTTCTTCCTAAAGCCGCCCTGCATGGCACCTGACTTTTCCATCAAGTCCCCTTCAAGGGTTGACATCCTTGCCTTTCCGATACCAAACCGTCTTGCCGTCTCCACATCATCCACGACAAGCGTATTTGAAAAGACATACTCGAAAACTTTCTTATACATCGGCTTGTAGGTGACGAGGTTCACTGCAAAGTCATGCACGCCAGGCGCTTTTGGAGGAACTCCTTGAAGAGAAACAGTAGATAGTTTATTCAAAGGAAGGAAAGTCGCAACGCCGAGCCTGTTCTGCTTTAAGTAGGAAATGCATTTTGCAGCAGTCACATCGTTGTCGACGACGATTGACTTGATCCTCGGGCCTGCAGCAACCTCAAGCGCAAGCGCGTATTTTGATTGGACAACTCCCAGGTCTGAGACAGTCCCATGGATTCCCTTCTCTTTTTTCTTGAGTTCAAGAATCTTTTGGATAGCGACACCGCCTGAGACATTCTCAGAGATCGCAGAATGACGGGTGCGCAAGCGACCATATTCCTCTTTCTTTGAGAGGATCGTCTTTCTCGCGTTCTCGAGCTGGACTGCAAGAGATGATGATTCCGTGAGTTTCTTTGAGAGCTCCAATGTGGCTTTCTTGAACTCCTCTTTTTTGCGTTTCAGGTCGACAATCGCCTGCCTGTTCTCCTTCTCTACCGAGAGCACCTTGTCAATTCTCGTATCAATGGACTGGATGGACATCTCCAGGCGATCCTTCTCCCGCAAGAGGTTCTGCTGAGATTCCCTGATCTTCACAATCTCTTCCTGGAGCTTATCTGCCTCCTTGTCAATGTCCTCGATCTTCTTATCAATATCAGATGCGTCAGAGAGCTGGTTCTTCTTCCTGAACTCCCCAATCTTCTTATCCAGCTGGGAGACTGTCTCCTCGCGAAGCTTCATCCTCTTCTTCGCATCATCCGCGTCTGCCTGCTTCTTCTTGATCTTTGCATCAAGCTCTGCAGAACTTCTCGTCATCTCAGCAATTCGTTCATCGATCTTTGCCCGTTCAGTCTTCAAGGTATCAATCCTTGCCTGGGCGAGTGCGACTTCAACCTTCAATGTCTCGACTTCCTTGTGAAGGGCAACTTGTTCTTTTTCCCCTTTCCGCTCGACCTCGGCATTGATCTTCTCGATTTTCTGCTTGTTCTCGTCAATCTCTTTCTTGAGTTTTATCACTTCCTCGTCAATCTTCTTTATCTTATCCTGATGGTCTGAGGATTCCTTGTCGCGTTTCTTGATCTCATCCTTCTTCTTCTCCTTATTATTATGGAGAAGCGTCGCCTTGTTCCTCTTGATCTTGTCATCAAGCTCCTTGAACTTTAAAGCCTGATCGCGTTCCTTCTTGAGCTCTGAGAGATAGACCTTTCGTTCTGTGAGGATGATCTCTGCCTCATTCATCTTCTCCTCGACGCGCTGGAGCTCTTTGAGAGCCTTTTCCTTTTTATCTTCGTATATTGAAATCCCTGCAATCTCCTCGACGATCTGCCTGCGCTCGTTCGGGTTCATCTCGATCAGGTGGATGATATCACCCTGCAGGATGATATTGTGGCCGTCAGGATTGATTCTCACCATGGACAAGAGGTCGAGGATCTGCTGGCGCGTCCTTGTCTTCTCATTGATCTTGTACACTGATTGGCCTGTGGCCTTGATGATCCTTGCAAGCTTCACTTCCTGCGTCGGTTCCGGAAACACCTTCTTGGAATTGTCAAAATAGACCGCAACCATACCTTCTTTTGCAGGATTCTTGAGCTTGCCACCGTTATAGATGAGATTTGCAGACTTCTCAGCGCGGAGTCCCTTTGCAGAAGACTTACCCAGGACAAAACAGAGCGCGTCAAGAATATTCGACTTTCCCGAACCATTCGGGCCCAGCACACAATTGAACTGATCACCAAACAAGATCTCCGTCTTATTCGCGAAAGACTTAAATCCCTTCATCTCAATCTTGTTGATCTTCGTAAATGTCATGCCAGCCTCAGACCCATACTTCATTGGAATGGCAGGGGTATTTAAATTTAACGGGAACGGGACACAGGTAAAACGGCAAACAGAACACAGCCAACTGCTTACAGAAGCGAGCGCTCCCATTCACCCCCTAAATACATATAAATCACTCGTCAATTCTCTTATTCATGAGCAGATCCGCATTTGACATACCAGGGTACAGTCTCTTGTACGAGCAAGCAGCACATGATCTCCAGAACTATAGGAGAATCGCTGCAAAGACAATAAACCTTCTAAGAATACCCTCCTCTCCGACAATCCTTGACCTCGGCTGCGGAACAGGCATATCCACAGAAGAAATCATCCACACTTATCCGGACGCCCGCGTATTTGGCATTGATTCTACGAACCCATTTCTCGAACTTGCACGCTACAAGTTTGGCAAGCCATACACAGACCCACTCCTCTCAGATATTGCCAAGAACACTCCCCTCCCCTCAATTCTCAGAGAAAGATGCAACATCAAAAACCTTGACTCTTACCTCACTGCCACAAAAAAGATACTGGAACCACGATCTTCACAGGTCCAATTCATCCAGGCAGATGCAGCCTCACTGACAGACGTACTATCTGAACAAGTGGATGCAGTTGTCGCAAACCAAGTGCTTCATTGGTTTCGCAAGAAGAATGAAGGAGGGAACGCAGGGCCAAATCTCGCTTACGAGCAAGCAGTGTTGCAAGCAGTCTGGACGACACTCAAAGACTATGGATCCTTCGGATTCAATCTCAGCGGATGGGATTATCAATTCGACAATTCTCAGATGAACCAAGAACACGTCAGCAAACACCCATTCTATTTATACTTTTTAGAATCTCTCGAGAAAAGATTCGGAGAAGTGAGCCAAGCGCAAGAGAAAGCATTCAATGACAAAGAGGTCTTCCGCGTCATGAAAGAAAATAATTTCTCGATTCAATCGAGAGAAACCCAGAAATTGCACTATTCACCAGAAGGTATCCTTGAAGTATGCCTGGTCGGAGGATACATGCAGATCTTTCAAAAAGCAGGAATCGAACTTCCTGCAAGCGAACAAGACATGATTCTCGAAGAAGCAGTCAGATACGCCTTTGCACACTCATCACCAGACCAAGGACACGTGCAAGAAAACCTCATGCATTATGTTGCTCGAAAAGAATGAGACAAACTATCGCTTCAAAGCCCGCTCTTTTCTCCACAAATGCCTGAAGATGCGCTCGTAATTCCTTGCGAAATTTGCAAGTTCCCCCATATGTCTTTCAATTTCAGCAGGAAATGGGCCGTGTTCCTTTATGATACGCAATATCTTAAGAAATCCCTCCTCGTAATATTTGAGCTCATCTTCCTCGAGACGATAGGCTTGTTTTTCGATCTCCTCGCCCTCTGAGAAATCTTTTCTGACTGCATGCCAATTTCTGTGCTCAACATCACGATGCAACTTGCCCAGAATATGCTCTTCTTCCCTATCTATTGCCACATCAGTCGACTCGACACGTGTTGCATAATCCCTTAATTCCAGCAAAACAGAATACAAATTGGTAATTGCAATTGAGTCTCGACTGCCCTCAACGACCTGAGCTTCTGCATGCTCAACAATATAATCCCACGAATAAATCTTATCAATAAAACTATGCTCATCAGAAACATGCTGCTTAACTGAATCAACAAACTTACGGAGGTCACGTATAGCCTCCTCAGGCAATTCTTCATCAGGCAAAGGCTCATCATCCATGAAATGTGTAAAAGAACCTCAGAATAAAAAGGTTTGGTTCACTGATCGAAAAATCCATTCTCCTTTTGGAATACGATAAGCTCTTCGAAGAAGTCGACCAATTCTGGAAAATCCTGCAAATATTTCTCCTTCTTCTCCCGTAAGAACACTTCTGTCCAACCCTTCCAATCCTCCTTATAGTCAAGTTCATGGACCTCAGCGTCAAGCTTGTCCATCGCCTGGGCGAATCTTGCCTCAATGGTCTTTCGTTCTTCGTACTCAGTGAACAAATCGACGACCTTCTGTTTCATGTGATCTGGAAGATCCATGTTTTTTACTGCGGCGAGTTCATCTGGGTGCTCGTTCTTATTCTCTGGATAAAGAGGAGTATCGCCGACGTCAATCTCAGCCAGGTCATGATACAGCAAAAGTTCGTATACCCGAAGACGATCTACCTTAAAGTCAACCTTTGACAGTAAATAATCTGCTAGGACAAGCGCACTCCAGGTATGCTCAGCAGGAGACTCCTTCCTGTCCATGACAGAATTCATGCGCGTGACATTCTTCAACTGATAGAACTTACGCAACTTGTCAAGATCGAGTATAGGCTCACTCATATATAGGTGCCCGATATCCTTTAAAAATATTATGTGTCTTTAGTAGGAGATAAAGTTGCACAGGTAGTATCTCGTCTTCTTTTTCATTAGACATTGTCGCTTTGCGACAAAAATATCCGTGCTTCGCACGGACGTCCATAGAGACAGTTTTTCCGCCCTTTGGCGGAAAAATGAGAGCCAGCATTGCTGGCCTGTCCAAAGAAAAACACCACTCCTACCCCACCCCTACACCACCCCCACCCCCTCCCTCCACTCCACATCGTTCTCTCAAATTCGATCCACTATGCGGAACCTTCCACATTTTACAAACCTTTTTTAATCCTAGCAGAATGATCTATTTATGAAGAAGCCAATCCTTCTGGCAATACTGATCTTATCTATCATAGGGCTCATCTTCTCAGTTCTCATACTCATCCTTCATCAGAACAACGCAGCTCTGCACGGTATTTGCACAATCGACGGGTCAGACTCGTGCCTTATTGTCCAGGAAAGCGCGTACAGCAGGATGTTTGGTGTTGACAACTCCTACTTTGGTATTGCAGGATTTCTTGCTCTCACCATACTCTCATTCATCTCGCTCATCAAAAGATATAAGCTGGTGAACTATGCACTCATCATCGGCTGCATACTCTCTGGTCTCTTCGCACTCTGGTTTCTCTTTGCGCAGATCTTTCTCATCAGGGCATTTTGCATCTACTGCCTCGTCGTCGACATCGCATCATTTGTCCTTATGGGAATTGTCCTCACCCACGCAGGCAAGAAAAACAGCACAGTACTCCCTCAAAAGTAAAAAACTTCTCCTCTCAAACATTCTCAAGATATAAAAAAGTTTATAAATATGCGACCTCGAAAATAAAACAAACAATGGGAGGGTTCAAATATTTTGTAATCTTTTTCTTCCTGATACAAATCTCTTTCGCAAGCAGCTTTAGTGTCACGCTGAATCCTGATGGAAACGGATTCTACAACCAGTGGGATAAAGGAACATGCCCTGGCGAGAAATGGGACTGCATCAACGACGAACCACCACTATATAAGATTACCACCAACACGACAAACCTCAGCCAGACATTCACCTTCCAAGATTATCCAGTCGGGCAAGCATTCTTCGGCAACTACAAGTACACGAATGATGACGTCATCACAGGAATCATCATCACAATCGAAGGAAAGGGATGCTACACACCAATCCTTCGCATAGACGGAAAAGACGCCTACAGCTACAAGTTCTGCAAGAACCAGACATTCTCATTCACAAGAAACCCGCTCCACGATGGATACACCGCGACAGGAGGATATCCATTCACACCAGAAGACATCAGCAAACTCGAAATCGGCGTCAGAGCAGATCAAGAGAGCGAACTTTACCAGATTAGCGCGGTCGTCCAATTCTGGCCAAAACGCATCTGCACAGAAACAGACGGCGGCAAGATATACGACACCAAAGGCGAGACCCTAATGAACGGTCAAGTCGTCGACAGCGACTCCTGCATCGACACAAATACGCTACACGAAGCATACTGCACCAATATCGGAAGCGGAGGAAGCCCGGACTACAACCTCGCAGTCAGCGTCAACTGCCCATCAGGCTGCACAAATGGCGCATGCAAGCCAACACCACAAACAACGTGCAATGACACAGACGGCGGATTCAACCCGTATCAGCCAGGCACGACCAAAGCCAGCATACAACAGCTCTATGATTTCCCAGTCGAAACCGGAATCTTCGGCGGATCAGACAGCTGCTCTGGCTATCCCGAAGGACAACTCCAAGAATACACCTGCGACCAAGGAATCCTCAAGACTGCATTCTTCAACTGCAAAGACTGCTATACTGAACCGGGAGTCGGCCAACACTGCGATTCATCCCTCACAGACACCTGCGGAGACGGCATCTGTGGCTTTGGCGAGACAGCAAGTACATGTCCATCAGATTGCAGCACAGGAACAACCTGCGAGAACTGCGACACACAATGCCTGCTTCAAGACACAGTTCAAGGGGAAATCACATTACCACCCCCTATACCGACGACAAACCAAACAAGCGGAACAGGACAACTCATCCCACTCATCACCGACACAAACCCGCAAAGATCACCAGACATCTCAGGAAATTATGTCATATACACTGAACGGGTAGACAGCCAATATGACGTCTTTGCCATGAACACACTGACCAAAGTAATCACACAAGTGACAGCAACAACAGCAACAGAAACCTTACTAAGAATCGACGGCAATCACATCATATATATGCGAACAGATGGAAACCCAGACATATTCCTCTATGACATCCAAACCGGAACAGAGACCAGACTCACCAATGATACAAGCTATGAACAGAAGCTCGAAATATCAGGAAACCTCATCACATACCAAAAAACCATCGATGGACAATCAGCAATCTATGTCCAAGACATCACCACAGGAACAATACGCACCCTTCCCTATCAAGGATATAATTCAGACGCGAAAATCTCAGGAAACATCCTCGCATACACATCCTACCGCGGAGGAATACCCGAGGGCGGAGGAAACGTCTATTATTGGAATATGGATGAGAACAAGGAATATACAGTCGCAACCGGCCCCATGAACCAGCTCATCGTCGGGGTTAACAGCAAGAATCTCCTCTACTATGATATCAATCCACAAACAGAGGGTACAGGACGATTCATAGTCTATGATCTTGCCACAACCACCAAGACCGAGCTTCCTATATATAATATCCCAACCTCAAACGCAATACTTGCCGAAAACAGGCTCATCTACAAAGACCCGACAGGAAAGAATGTGATGGCGTATGACATCTCGACTGGCGAGAGCACTACCTTAAGCACAGACATCATCACCTCACATTTTTCAGGAGACGGAAACGGTGTTGTCATCGAGAAGAATGTCGACTGGACCAACTACGATATTTATCTGTATGATTTTACTGGCACCGTACCGACTGGGGCAGGGAGCTCGACAGGCACAGAAAATGCATCAACCAATGACACACAACCAGTTTACTCACCTATCCTCATCCGAAACTCAACCTATCTGATGATACCTCCACGCTTCACCATATCGGGAGACAAAGTTGCATGGATAGAACGCAAGTCCATATCCGAATCAGGGGTGACACGCACGGTATACCCCATCTACATCTACGATATCACGACAGGGGACCTCAATAACCCAGTGACCATCGACCAATCAACTTACGTCACATTCGATTATTCCGACGATATCATCACCTGGGTCGATAAACGTTCTGGCACCGAAACAATCTATTACTATGACACCACAACAGGAATCGAAAAGACAATATCCGGTGCGACACCATATCCCGGCACCGCATCAATCGATAAAGGCAAGATCGTCTGGCAGGACGGACGGTCCGACATGGGAGACATCTACCTCTACGACATTTCCACAGGACAGCAGAAAGCAATAGCAGTAGCAGGAAGCTTGCAGGATCACCCATATATTAACGGCGACAAAATAGTATGGAGAGATTTTCGAAATAATGATATCGCCCAGATATACATGTACGATCTCGCAACCAGCCAGACACGTCGCATCACAGACAATACTGACCCGAAAGGAAATGCTGCAGTATCAGGAAATCACGTCGCATATTTGCGGATGTACACAACAAGCAGTTACCGCGACATCTGGGTGGTTGACCTATCGACAGGGACAGAGACGAAGATCAGGCAGGGAGGCAAGATCCAGCTTATGCCAGATATGGACGGGGATAAGGGTGGTCTGGGAGGACAGCGAAGACACGATCAACGATTATTACCCCTATTTACATGATTTTGCTACAGGCAAGACGACAAAGCTGAGCGATAAATCAGGCTTCCAACTCTTCCCAAAAATCTCAGGAGAAAAGGTAGTCTGGCAAAACAGATATGAACTCACTCTTATCAACCTTAACGCAGAAACAACTCAGGATTCAAACCAGACGAACGGAACGACGACACCACCAGCCCTCAATCTTGTCGAGCGCGCAGGATTTCCCGTCACTTCCTACAAATTCACCTTCACAAAAGCCGCAGACCTGAATAATGACGGGAAAAAAGAACTTGTTTCAGTATTCTCATCATGCACAGACATCTGCACCATGGCTGTGAACGGCATCATGCTCTGGAATTCTGACGGGACACAAGTCTGGGAAGGTTGGCCAAAGGGTATTACGACAAAAGCACAACCCGCGATCGGAGATGTGGACGGAGACGGAGAGAACGAAATCGTCGTCGTCGACATCGGATTTCCATCCAACTCACAAATACCACGGCCGGGGATACTACACGTGTACAACTATGACGGAAGCGAAGCAGCAGGATTTCCAAAATCACTCTACTATAATCTTGACGGACAGACGCTCGACAAGGGATTCTGGGTCAAAGGAGCACCCTCCATCGGCGACATCAACGGAGATGGAAAAAATGATGTCATCATCGGGATAGACCATTACACAGCAGGAATACCTCACAATACCCACGTATTCGCATTCAATGGAAATGGCGATCCCATCACTGGATTTCCTGTAAACCTTCAACATAACAATGAAGCAGGACAAGGCATACCACCAACAATAAGCCTTGCAGACCTGAACAAAGACGGGAAAGATGAGCTTGTCGCACTTGGGTGGCCACCATACATACACGTTCTTACAGGAACAGGCAACTACCTTTCTGGCTGGCCGAAGAACATCGGTACGCACAACTGGTACTGGGAAGACCAAGCCGTCATCGGTGACATCAACAATGACGGGACACTTGAAACAGTTGTCATCACGACAACTGGCGGAATCACCCAAGTACATGCATACAACCCTTCCGGAAATGACATCACTGGATTCCCAGCCACACTATCCGGTGCACGATACCCTGTCCTCGCAGACTTTGAAGGCGATGGGAAAAAGGAGATAGTACTTCTCTCACGATACGGACTTTACAGCACACTTGTCATCATAAACAACGACGGAACCATCAGGACAAACACACCACTTCTTGTCAACGGCACCAACCAGACTGTCAATATCCCTCCAGTAATAGGAGATTTGAATGGAGACAACACTCCTGATATCCTCCTTGCATCAAGCTCTGTGAGCGGCAACCAACAGGACTACCTCTTCTTCTATCACCCAGACGGCACACAACTCCGAGATCCAGAGCCATTCGCTACCACAGGCATCAGGGATGTCACTCTTACCGACCTTGAAAACGACGGAAAGACAGAACTCATCCTCACCACACAAGCAGGGATCCACGTCTACAACCTGCAATCAAGTACCGCAGGCATCCAATGGAGCGAAAGAGGAGGGAACACGAAGAACACAGGACTCCTTCCCAAAGCAACCTCAGCACCACCCATAACCCTTGATATCACAATCCTCACAGAAGACCTTGACGGAAATGAAAGAAATCCAGAAGCCTCAGGCAATCATGTCATATGGCAAGAGACACTCCCAAACCAGAACTATGTCAGAAACATATGGCTCTATGACATCGGCACGAAGCAAAAAAGCAAGATCATAGCCAACCTCCCCTATGAGGCGAATGCCAAGATATCTGATGGCAAGATTGTCTACGAAGTTCCGAATGATGCAACATATAACTATGATATTTTCGTCTACGACATTGCAGCCTCTTCGTCGAAAAAGCTCACACTGGGAGGTAAGACCCATGTCTCACCCAAATATCCCTCAATATCACGCAACAAGGTTGTATGGAACGACATGCGCAATGGTAACTTCGACATATACCTCTACGATCTGGAAACAAATCAGGAACGCCGGATCACCACAAGCGCTGCGAACCAAACCATGCCAATCATCGACGGCACAAGGATCATCTACCTAGACGATTCGGCCATCAAGCTCTATGACCTATCCAC
This sequence comes from Nanobdellota archaeon, assembly GCA_043825215.1. GTDB lineage: Archaea > Nanobdellota > Nanobdellia > Woesearchaeales > JAHJEM01 > JAHJEM01. The sequence goes on along the minus strand of JBDRSD010000055.1, from coordinate 14,322 downwards.
TGGACAAGAGAAGACAATCCCATCCCCTGGAGGGACAAAAATAGGATTGACATTCTCAGGAAACAAAGTCGCATGGTCTCTTGGGTATACCATCTATACATATGACATCGCAGCAGCAACAACTGTAAAAATAACTCAAGCCAGCGACTGGATCTACCCGCGGATTTCAGAAACACAAGACAGGATGGTGTGGAGTGTTTTTGGATTACAATCAGGTTTGACCGCAAATATCTATGTGTATGATTTCTCAACGGGAAAAACAGAAAAAGTGCATACTGAAAAGCTCAACAACGGTTATAATGACCCCCTACCCATCCTTTACAATAATGTCCTCTACTGGAAAAGCGAGATTTTAGGGCAATTGGACATTGCAATGACACCACTCGCTAAAACAGCTGCCCCACCTCCTCCCACAAACACGAGCACGCCCACCACCCCAACGAGCACACCCACTACACCAAGTCCGCTTCCAACAGGAGAGAATTCACCTCTCAGCAAACCCTTCCCCATCGCGACAGGACCAAATGACCAGAAGGAACCAAAAGCAAGCGGCAAACGTATCGTCTATACAAATGAAAGTATTAACCAGACCACAAATACGTCCATCTACAACATCTGGCTCTACGATGACACAACCGGAACAAGGACGCAGATAACAAACAGCCCAGCATACCAGTCAAGCCCCGACATCTCAGGGGACTGGATAGCATGGCATGACAATAGAGACGGCAACTTCGACATCTACGCATACAACATCGTAGCACAACAGGAGAAAAGAATCACAACATCCACTGCAAACCAGATGAATCCTTCCATTGACAGCAACATCATCGTCTGGACAGACTACAGGAACGTGAACGGGGACATCTACTCCTATGACCTCACCACGAACCAGGAAAAGCGCATCACGACAAACACCCAACTCCAATTCAATCCCGACAATTCAGAAGGCCGCATCGTCTATCAGGACCATCGAAATGGAAATTATGACATATATCTCTACGACCTCTCGACAGGAACAGAACAGCGGATAACGACAAGTGCATTCCACGAAACCTACCCGCAAATCAGCGATAATCTCATCGGGTGGACAACAGAAGTGCCAAATGCAGGAAACAGGTCAATCCACCTCTATGATCTATCCACAAATGAAGAGAGAACATTGTCGTCAAACCTAGGATACAGCCCCGCACGGATCAGCATACATGAAAATATGATCGTCTTCTCCAACAGCTTAGGCACCTTCGCGCTCCTTAACTATTCCTCCTGGACCATACAGAATGTCAGCGCAGGATACTATCCGTCAGTCTCAAAAAATCTCATCACTTACCAAGTCAATGCGTATGGCATAAACAAGTATGACATCCACGGCATCAGGTTCCTCGACACACCAGAAACACCTCCAACTCCGCAAACAAACACCACAACCCCTCCAACAAATACTACCCTTCCTCCACCACAACCTCCTCCAGAAAAAACATACGCGTATGTCGCAGGAGTTGGCGGACTCAAGATATTCGACGTGACTGATCCGACAAACCCGCAACTTCTCTCGACAACACCAGTCGGCAATGTCAACAACATCTTTCGCGGAATTGAAGTCATAGGAGACACCGCGTACGCTGTGGGAGATGATACCTTCTCCATCTTCGACATTTCAGACAAAACTAATCCAAAGCTCCTCGGAAAAAAGACCATACCAGGAAGAGGGTGGGCACTTGACATTGACGGCAACTATGCATTCATCGCAAACTATGACATCGGCCTCCAAGCACTTGATATACGGAATCCTGGAAGCTTGCCTGATCCAGTATTCATTACCTCCTGCCTGTATGCCGCTCATGTCCTCATCAGGGATGATGTGGCGTTCATCACATGCAACAACGACAGCGCAGAACTCAAGACAGTTGATGTACGAGACATCGCAGCGCCAGTAGAGCTTGCACGCGGGACCACATTTGGCGTCGGAGGAAACGCTGTCGCAATCGAAGGAAACTACGCATACTTAGTCACGAATTTCTACGGAGGCATCCTCACCCAATTCGACATCTCAAACATCTACGGCACACCATCAGGCGGAACCCTGATGAACTCCTACCCCACAATAGGAGATTACTCAGAACTTGACTATGCCTACGATGTCAAGGTACGAAATGGCATCATCTACGTCGGAGAACTCAATGGCATCAGCGTCCTTCGACAACCGCTCAATAGATTCCTGAACAAAACAAAGATAAGCCTGCAAGGCAACGTAAGGAAAATATTCCTTCTCGGCAATTACCTCTACATGGCAGCAGATTACGGAGGACTGCAGATCTTTGATATTAAAAATGCAGAATATCCCACAATTGTAGGAAACGCAAAATACGATTCAGCCTGGGATGTCTTTGTCACAACAACCTCAACAATAGCTTGCGGAGACAACACATGCAACACAGGAGAAGAGACAAGCTGTCCTCTCGACTGCGCTACAACTGGAAAGAAAAATTATTACTACAGCCTCAATGGAGACAATTGCACACTACAACTTAACGTGACAACAGAGAATCCTGCAAAAATACACTACAATGACAATCCATTCATCTGCACTGATTCCTTTGATCATACAATACTCGTCGAAGGGGCAAGAGATATCGATATTAACGACCTCTCAGAAGGAGACTACACCATCCAGATAGAGACCACTGGAAAATATACCTTAACAGCAAGTGCCTATTGCGCAATCGACAAAGCAGTCCCTGAAATCGACACCTCCAACATCCCATCTGGAGCGAACGCGCCGACAAACCTACAAGTCCTCGTTAGATCACAATTCCAAGGACTGCAGACAAACTGCCAAGTCTGCTTCGGACAAGACACCTGCAACTGGGAAACAGCAGGAATAGATTATGAAACAGGAGCAAAGGCAGGCAACTGTTCATATTTCTGGAACACAACCGACTACCCAGACGGCAACTACACCATCTCGTTTCGCGTATCAGACCTCATCGACAGGATAACAGAAATGACACCTGCCACAATCATTCTCGACAAAACCCCTCCAGAAGGATTCATCAGCCAAATCACAAACCCTGTCGAGATCGGAAAAATATTCACATTCACCGTCACCGCAAATGACGAATCCGGAGACGTCACCATAAAAGCAGTCCTGAACAACAACACCCAAAATACCACCATCGCACTCAACAAGACAACAGACGGATACGTCGGAATAGCACTCGCGCCCATCTTCCCAGGAAACTATCCCCTCATCGTTGAAGTGAATGACCTTGGGGGAAACACCATAACAATAATTGAAAACCTGCGGGTAAATGGCAAGATAGACCTGAGCGAACCACTCTCCATTGTACTCGAACCATCAACAAACCAAGCAGCAGCAACAGACACGCAAGGAAATACCATCATCGCATACCAAGAAACAACAGAAGGAAACGAAGCAATCTATATCTCCAAGATATCAAAGACAGGAGAACTCCTCACCTATAAAAAACGACTCGCGACAGGACTCTTCAACACAATCAACCCGACACTCGCAACAGATAGCCAAAACAACATACACATCGCGTGGACAGATGACCGCGACAACAACAAAGAGATCTACTATTCTAAACTCTCAGCTGACGGCGCATTCCTCGTCGAGAACAAGCGACTCACCACAAACACATTCGCATCAGAAAAACCAGTATTGACTCTTGCCGGAAACAATATCTACCTCACCCATATTGATGACAGAAACGGAGCAAAACAAGCACATGTCAGACTTCTTGATCTACAAGGAAACACCATCCAGCAAGATATCACCCTCCCCACCCCAAACATCGATACACTCTCAACAGGATTTGTAGGAAACCTCTACATCGCTGTTGGAACAAATGACGGCAAGATATTCCTCAACAAGATCACAGGAATTGATGTCACAACCATTGAAGCGCAAGCAGGCAACCGACCAACGTTATCCACTGGTGCCAATATCCACCTCGCATCAGAATCCAATGGAATCATGTATACATCCTATGACACTGCACTAACTTCCCGATATACAAAAACAATCGCAATCACCGGAACCAATCCACACATCGCAACTGATGACAACACCCATATCTCCTGGGAACAAGATGGCATCATCAAGTATTCCCGCATTGATGCCAACGGAAACAACATCATCTCAGAATACACCATCTCACCAACAACAGGGGATACCCCATTCATACTCCTCAACCCTGCAAGAATCATCTGGAATGATGACTCAAACGTCCTGATGAGAACAACGAACACGCTTGAAAAAATCTCTCCAACAATCAGCAATGTCAAGATAAATGAAGTCGATACGACAAGTGCAAAAGTCACCTGGACCACAAACGAATATGCAACAAGCAGCGTCCAAGGCACAACAGACATGACAGAAGGCAATTTTGGTAAAGAGCATACAGTCTTCTTAAGAAACCTCACCCCAAACACCAACTACTCAATCAGCATCACATCAAAAGACATCGCAGGAAACGAAGCAGTCGATAACAACAAGGGAAAACTCTATACCTTCCTCACAGAAATCTCACGATTCAAGCCAGAACTTCCCACCACAGTCTACGGATCGGTCGTCTTCGCAGACAACGCAAGCCCTGCACCAGGAATGAACGTCACAGCGACCTGGACAGACAACGCAGGAAAGATCCAGAAGACAACAACTATCAGCCTCACAAAAGAAGAAGCTGAATTGTTAAACGACCCGAACCTTGAAGGCTTCTTCCTCTTCAACAGAGGAGACATCCAGGCAAAAACCGGAACCACAATCACAGTCGCCGCACCAAACGATGCAAACGAGCCAGACCCATACGTCCTCGCAAATCCTGGCGGAAAAGCAGAACTCATCATCGGAGGACCATTACGAATCGACGTCACACCACCACTCATCGAACTTATCAAACCGCAAGAAATAACCTATACCTCGCTTAACATCCCACTCAAGTATACGACAGATGAAGACATCTCAAAGGCAACCTATTCCTTGAACGGACAAAACACAATAGATATCACACAACATATCGGAAAAGAAATATCTATCCAGGCAAGAGTTGGAATAAACACACTCTCACTCACTGTCACAGACCTCCTGGGCCTCACAAGCGACAAGACAGTAACCTTCTTTGTCAACGACACTCAACCACCAAACGTCAGCGTGAATATGCCCCTAAGCGCCAAAGGAGACATCCTCCTCAACGCGATAGTCATCGATCCTACCAACGAACTCTCTTCATCATGCGAAGTCTGCATCGCAAGTGACATGACCTGTGACACAGAATGGGTACGCGCAAAAGACAACTTCAAGCCAGGAGAATACCAAGGAACCTGCGAATACACCTGGATGAGCGCACTCACCCCAGACAGCACCTATCTTGTCAATTTCCGGATCAAGGATGCCACAGGAAACCAGGGCACAGGCACCGGACAAACAATCACCATCGACAACACACCACCTTCCCTTCCAGAACTCACCATAACACCAGTACCAAAAGAGACTTCTCTCATCCTCGAATGGACCAGTATATCAGACGCAGACACATACACTCTCTATAGATCAGATCAGGCATTCTCAGACACTTCAAAAGCCGCAAAGATTCTCACACTCAAAACTACATCTTACAAGGATCAAGGACTGCAAAGCAGCAGCACATATCATTATGCAATCACAGCAACAGACATAAACGGAAACGAACGAACAAGCGTGACAAGCCAAGCCGGAACAACCACAGACACGACACCTCCCATAATAACAATCAATGAACCACAACAAAAAACATACAACCAAACCAACCTCTCGCTCATATACACAACAGACGAGGATGCATCATGCACCATACAAATAAATGGTGGACCCACGAACACCCCCCCACAAACAATTGGCGGAATTGAAGGAAAGAACACGCTTATTATGACCTGCACGGATTCTGGAGAAAACAAAGGAACAGCAAGTATCACTTACTCAATAGATACCACACCACCGGGGCAAGTGCAAAACCTTGCCATCAGCCCACAGGCAGGCACAAGCAACCTACGCCTCACCTGGACAAAACCAGCAGACACAGATGTTTCAGAATATCTCATCTATCGCGCTGAAAACACATTCTCAACCGCAAACGATGCACAACTCATCGGACAAACAAGCACAACAAGCTTCACAGACCTTGGTCTTGTCAGTGAAAAAACCTACCATTATGGGATCATCGCAACCGATCAAGCAGGAAACATAAACCCCACACTGGTATCAAAAGCAGGCACTGTCGCAGACATTACCCCTCCAATAGCAATCTCAAATATCCAAGTTCAGACGGTTCCCGATGAACGCAGCATCAAAATATCCTGGAAGACAGCGAGCGACGCAGACTTCGATCACTACAACATATACAGGTCCGCAAGCCCAAAAATCCTCCTCACAACAATCACCAAGAAAACAACAAGAGACTACACCGACCTTACAGCAGAGTCAGGAATAACCTACACCTACTATGTCACGGCAGTCGATACCAGTGGAAACGAGATAGCTGAACCACAAGGAAGTACCATAACGGCAAACGACCTTGACGGCCCAATCATAACCATCAATTCCCCTGAGCAGAAAAAATACAACACCCAAAATATCCTCATCGCATATACAGCAAATGAAGCCATCTCCTCATGCTCACTCTCACTTGATGGAACAAATGAGCCATTCACAGAAACAATTACTGCACAAGAAGGAAGCCACACCCTCTCACTCACCTGCACAGATTTGGCTGGAAACCTAGCTACCAAATCTACCAATTTCACAATAGACACAACTCCACCACAACCAATCACAGGGTTCACAGTATCCGCCTCGACAACAGAGACAAAAGCCATACTCTCCTGGAATCCCTCACCTGCAAATGATTTTTTCATCTATCGCATCTACAGGCAAGAACAACCATTCCAGGATGTGACAGGTATGCAGCCATTCCGGGAAATAAGCACGACTGCCTATAGCGATGCAGATGTTATCAGCGAAAAAACATATTATTATGCAATTGTCGCGATAGATGATGCAAAAAACCAGATCTACCAAGTGACAAGCGTTCCAGTAACGATTGCAGACTTTCTCCCACCACCAAAGGTCCAAGACCTCATAGTAGAACAGACCCCAGGAGAAAACAGCCTTACACTCACCTTCAGTGGAGGAAACGTGCCAGATTTCAAAGAATTCAGGATATACAGGCAAGATCGTCCCTTCGACTATGCAGGAACCCCGATCGCAACCACCCATACAACAGCCTACACGGACTCTGGACTCACAAGCCAGAAGACCTACCATTACGCAGTCACTGCAATAGACACAAACGGCAATGAAGACAGAAGCGTCGTTTCAGTTCAAGGAACTGTCGCAGACACAATACCTCCAAAAGTCAGCATCACTACACCCCTGCCAAGCGGATATGCATCAACAACAATCGCACTACAAGTCAATATTGATGAGGAAACAACAGTTTGCACCTACTCCCTTGACAACAATCAATACGAGCAACTCACGTCAGAGATCACAGCAACAGAAGGAACCCACACACTCCTCGTCCAATGCAGGGATACAGCAGGAAATATCGGAACAACAACACCTGTCAACTTCTACATCGACATAACACCTCCCACCCAGGTAAAAAATATTATAGTGAATCCAGTCAAGGCAGAACCAACCCTCCAATTGCAATGGGAACCCGTCGGAGGATCATATCTCTACAAGATCTATCGGGCACAAAACCCATTCACTAGCATCACCGGCATGACACCGATAGCAAACATCAACGCGACAGCCTATAAAGACACAGGACTGCAGAGCAGCAAAACATATCATTATGCAGTCACGGCAATCGATCAACTCGGAAACCAAGACCCACAAGTCACCTCAGTACAAGGCCAGGTCGCAGACGTGACACCACCTGTAATTACCATCACTTCACCCATACAAAAGTTATATGGTGAAAACACTATCCCCCTCACCTATACTGCAAATGAAGAATCCACCTGCACATATATACTCAACAATAAACCAGCACAACAAATACCAGAAAGCATAACAGCTGATGAAGGAAAAAACACACTCACCATCTCATGCACAGACCAAGAGGGAAATACAGGAAGCAAACAGGTCTTGTTTGAAGTGGATACTGCACCTCCACCAGCAATCAGCGGACTTACCATCACACCAATTTCCCGCCAAAATGCACTCTCACTCACCTGGAACCCAAGCCCTGCACAAGACCTCCTTGAATATCACATCTATCGCGCATCAGAATCGTTCACAAGTGTCGACAGAAAGATACCGCTTGCTACAACAACACAAGGAGCATACACAGACAGCGACGTACTCAGCGAACAAACCTACCATTACGCAGTCACAGCCGTCGACACATACTCCCAAGAAAACAAAGAAGTCAATTCAAAGAGCGCAACTGTCGCAGACACCAACCCACCACCACCAGTGACAGGACTTCAGATCATGGCAGCAGAGAACCAGGCACGACTCGACCTCACATGGAACCCAGTAGACGCTAACGATCTTGATCATTATAACATATACAGGTCAACCACCTACTTCATCGATGCAAAACAAGCAAACAAGATCTCAGAGAGCAAGCAAACCACCTATGGAGACCAGACTGTCCTTGAAGGTAAGATGTACTATTACGCAGTAACCTCTGTCGATCATTCGGGAAATGAGCACACCTTCGTGAATGTAACCAATACCAGCTCGCGTGACATCACACCTCCTGATGTTATCGTGCACGATCTCGGCAGCAAAATATCTGGACAAGTGACTATCGTTGGAACAGGTACAGACCAAGGATCAGGCCTAATGGAATGCGAATTCTGCATCACAAGCGATGGACACTGCGATACAGAATGGATCTTAGGTAACGCAGAATACACGAACGGAGATACGAATGGCATCTGCACATATGCCTGGGATACCCAGTCAGGAGACATCGGCACCTACACCTATAGAGTACGATTCGCCGACGTTGCAGGAAACATACGAGAAAGCCAAGAACGCACAGTAGAGGTCTTTTCTGGAGGAACACTCACCTCAATCGATATACCACTTCGCAAAGGGTGGAACCTCATATCACTACCAATCATCCCACAGGAATCTACCACAGAAGATGTCGTCAATTCAATACAAGGCAATTACGACCGTATCTACTATTATGATGCTGCAACAAGCGCATGGGATGTCTACAATCCCCGCCCAACCATATTCGACTCGCCAAATACACTCCTCACACTCAGCCAGGGACGTGCCTACTGGATCCTTGTGACAACCGACAGCACACTCCACTTTTCAGGATATGAAAACCCCACAATCACATACACTCTCAAAGAAGGATTCAATTTCATCGGACCCGCCAGAACAATACCTGCAACAGACGCATTCGCTCCCATCAAAGACAACATTTACCGCGTATACTCTTACGATACAGAATTGCAGAAATGGGATATGTACAAGCCATACGCGACAGAAATCGAGCCAAGCACCATTCTGGATCTCATCCCTGGACAAGGATACATCATCGACACGACCTATGAAATATCATGGCAGCCCTGAAAAAAATTCTTCTCTTGGTACTTCTGCTTAGTCTACCTCTCTCTTCTGCCATCCCGAGTCTGCCCACACTCATATACGGAAAGGTTTTCGGCGCAGAAGGAACCTACCTTCCGGACGTCGAAGTCAAAGCATCATTCTTCACAGAAGACGGTCAAGAACGCACCATACACGCACTCACAGATACAACTGGTAACTATTACTTCACCAAAGGATACATCCTCGCAAAACCAGGAAGCCTCATCACAATAACCGCAGGAAAAGCCCAAGCAACAGTTCTCGGAAATCCAGGGACAACCATCCAGGCAAAGATGCTCGTCCTCGAAACAGTACCTCCTCCTCTTACCCCTGAACAGAAAGAAGAAATCAAACAAAGTACAACCCCCGGCGCGGGGAGTAATAAAGGAACAGACAGAAGGACAGGAAGTGGTTCTGGTGGAAGCGGTGGGAGCACAGGAGACGGCACAGGAGAAGGCTCAGGACAAGGCAAGGGAGGAGAAGGCACAGGAACCGGAACAGGCGAGGGCAGTGGCAATGAAGGAGATTATGAAGGTACAGGAACAGCAGATCCTCACAATTATACAAAACTCTCAAAATTAGCCATGGAAGATCTCAAGCAACGCTTTCGGGAAGGAAAACCCTTGGATAACACAGCCGGGACGACAGAGGGAGAAGGAGAAAGCGGAACACTCTCATCACTTGTGCAACGCATATTAAAAAGCATCTCAGGAAACACGAAACCAACCACAATAAAAGAAGGAACAAGCAAGTCAACTGTGTCTTCCAACAATCAGAACAAACAAACAGGAGAAGACATCCACATCGACGAAAATGTAGGCACAAGCAATACAACACAAAACCTCGCAACTGGACCCCAGAACAACCAAGAAGAAATATCACCTGAGAAAACACAGACCGACCTCGCAGAGAAACTTGAACTGTACTTTTTCAGTGAGGGAAAACCCAGATATGACCGCATGCTTGCCCCATTCATCGGAGCAATCGCAATCATAATCCTTATCACATTCATCGCATACAGATCAATCAACCCACGCCTGAGAATGATGAAGGAACATCTAGCAATAAAAGAGCTAAGAAAAAGAATCATGAAAATCCTTAATGTATCACTCGAAGAGATCATGGTTGAACATATTATCACTATCGAACCTTCCACGACAACTCCCCAAATCATGAGCATATTCACGACCAACAACGCAGGAAGCATCCTCGTCACAGAAGGCAGCCGACTGAAAGGAATCATCACCGAGCGGGACATCCTTTCAAGAATAGAAGATAAAAACCTGCCAAAATTTCGCGCAGAAGACATCATGACAAAAGAAGTCATCACTGCAACCCCAAAGATGAGACTTGGTGAAGCAGGACTCCTGATGATTAAACATAACATCAGGAAACTTCCCATAATAAAAAATCAAAAGCTCACCGGAATCCTCACCATGACAGACATCCTCAAAATCTATGATAACTTCTTCAGCCAACACGAATTCGAATCAGAGAACATCCCAAGCGTCCAAAGTTGCATGAGCATGGATTATATCCACGCCCAGACAAATGAATATCTTCTCGATGCACTCAAAAGTCTCATAACGAAAAAAGCAAACGCGATCCTCGCCATGCATAAAACAGCGGTCCTCGGGATAATCACTGAACGGGATATCCTCGCCGAATACTCAATCAATCCAAATTTCCTCCAAAATACAACCATCCAAGCCCTGATGAAAACCACAGTCATTAACGTCCAGCAATACACAACAATCATCGAAGCCAACAGAATCATGATTGAAAATAACATCAGACGCCTTCCAGTAATGCAAGGAGATGAAGCAGTAGGCTTCATCAGCCAAACAGATCTCCTGGAAGCATTCTGCCTCTTCTGCTCATTCATCTCTTCGGAAGAAGGAAAAAAAGCACTCAGCGTCATAGCAGACTAGATCTTAAATGCGAGGAAAACCTTTAAAAAGGATAACCAGATAAAGCAATCATGAAGTCCTCGACAATCCTACTCGCAATCTCAACAATTCTCAGCGTCCTCCTTCTCACCCTCGGTGCAGCACGAATAATCGAAAAAACCCAAGACCTCAGCGCAATCATCATGCTTATCATCGGAATAGTCCTTCTCGTCATCACACACGTCTACTGGCTTTTTATCATACGACCACGAGTCAACATGCTCCGAGAAGCACGAATCCTCAACGACCTGAGAAAGGAAATCATCGGAATCCTCAACACCCCGGTCAACAACATCATGACAAAAGACCTCATCACCGTCAGGGAAGACTCATCAGTTCTAGAAGTCATGAACATCTTTGTGACAAACAATGCGGGAAGCATCCTTGTGACGAATGGAAAGATCCTTCGCGGCATCATCACAGAACGCGACATCCTCTCACAGATCAAAGACAAGAACCTGCCAAAACTCCAGGCAAGAGACATCATGACAAGAAAACCAGTAACTATTCCCCCAAAGACAATCATCGGCGAGGCAGAACTCATCATGGTGAAAAACATGGTACGAAAACTGCCTATCGCAGACGAAGACATTCTCTCAGGAATCCTCACCATGACAGACATCCTCAAAAGCTACGAGAACTTCTTTAACACCCACGAATTCCAGACAGAAAGCATACCACTCGTCCAAACCTACATGAAAAATGAATACGTGAGAATACAATCAGGAACAATGGTCATCGGTGCGCTAAAAGAATTCATCAAGAACAAAGCAAATGCCATCCTCGTCATGGACAAGACCAAACTTCTTGGCATCATCACAGAACGAGACATGCTCTCAGAATACATGAACAAGCCGCATTTTCTCAAGACAACAACAGTACAAACACTCATGAAAACAAATGTGATTGCCGCAGAAAAAGACACATCAATCATCGACGCCAACAAAACAATGATCAAACACAACGTCAGACGACTCCCTGTCCGCGAAGGAGAAGAAGTCATAGGCCTCATCACCCAAACAGAAATCCTCGAAGCATTCTGCTACTTCTTTGCACTTATTACATCAGATGAAGGAAAGAACACGCTAGTGGGATAATGTAACTAGAAAAATCACACTTTCTAGCGCTCTCCTCCTGGAAAAAAATGCTAAGAGTATCTTCTTCTCAACAAGAAGATGCCAGCTATAGCGGAAACCCCAATAAGGCCATATGCATACGCTGGAAATTCAGGCACCTCTTCTTCATGCCAAAAGCAGATGTAATGCACATCAACGCTACCAATATCCCCGTCTGGTGGGCATTGGGCTGTTGTAAACATCTCGATCAGGTTCTCACCCTCAGTCAGAGAGTATAAACCCATGTCCTCTGTCCTTATTGTGACTGCATTTGGATCTGCATCATCTGGGCTCTCAGGAGTATATGCTCCATTCACAGCCAGCATGAATTTCTCTGCTGCTTGCGGTCCGCTCAATCCTCTAACAGATTGCACAAACATCCTGTATTGAGCTGCCTGGTCGTGATCAAAATCCATGCTATCATATATGTGACCAGAATGATGACAGTTCTCACCAACAACCCACATCTGTTGTGTTCCATCACCCAAGATGATATCTGCACCTTCACACTCTTGAGGCAAGTCTGTCTCAAATGCAAATGCCAACGGCACCAACAACATAGCCAATATAAATGCCAACTTCTTCATTGTGTATTACCTCCCGAATTCTCAAACAGGGGAATATCATTTCAATATATAAAAGTATCCAAATTCTTAAGGAATATTCGCTCACGCTCAGCCACACTATAAAACTGCGGGAGAAGGGATTCGAACCCTCGTACCCACTAAGGGACAGGCTCCTGAAGCCTGCGCATTTGACCACTCTGCCACTCCCGCGCAGGAAAAGAAACAAAAGCCTGGTTTATAAAAGTTTATGTTTATTTTCAACCATAATGGGTTGACTCCCTTGCCTGCCTTGCGATAAATTCATCACCCTTGCTCAAGTACCTGAAATTCTTAACAAATTTTACAAGGTCATTTGCCATCTGGACAAAATTATCCTCGTATTTCGCCTTCTCATTGTACGTCTTGTCAGGCAAGGATTGATAGTACTCAAAGCGCGGATTTGGCCAAGGAGCAACCAAGCGCATCTTGCACTTTCCATAATGCACGGAAAACTCACTTCCTCTTTGAAACAAGTTAATCCTCGCATCCACAACCATCAGGTAATCACGGGCATTATTCTCGTCATTTGCATACACCCGCACAAGCATTCCTGCTGGATTCTTTTCCAATGCGACATCAAGCCGAAATTCCGGAGCTCCTGGTATGAAATTATTGTCAAAATGCTCATTATCATTACACGCTCCCCGAAGAAGCTCATACAATCTTTCGACAAAATAATTCTGCTTTGTTTCCAATTCTTCCGGCTCGATAAGGACAACCCTGGAAGTATCCCGACCGTTCTTTCCTGCTTCTGAGTCATCACCGTACTGAGAGAATTTCCTCCCGATGGCTGTGAAAATACCCATACAAACAGACCAATAAAACTTGACTTATATGTTTTTCGTTGTAGCAGAAAGAACAGCATACCTATTTAAATGGGATGCCATTTATGCAGGCCATGAAAATGTTATTCCTTGTCAGCGTCATCTGGGCTGCCACAGGACAGGCAAGTTTCGCTGAGATGCCAAAAATCGAAATAGACCTCTCTGACAAGACCCTCACCTACCATGCAGACAGCACAATCGTCT
>JBDRSD010000054.1:0-14230 GCA_043825215.1 Nanobdellota archaeon | reverse complement strand
TTGTAGTCCAGGTGGTAACCGAAAGTGAAGTTGAAGTTGCCCAAGGGAGTGTAGAGGTCATTGGTGATTATCAGATACAGGTCTGTCGAGTTCATGGGAGCGAGCCTGCATTCCGCAGGGATCTGCTCTATGAGGAAGCGCTGGTTGCATGGCGCCCTCTGGCACAGATAATCCATGCCACGGATGCTTGCCATCGCTGACCAATTTATCGTACAGGTCGTGTTCGAGCTGTTCCAGAACACCCAGGCATTCGCAGGATAGTTGATCGGAAAATACCACAAGTAGAGATCGATCGATTCTCCCTCTTCGCAATATGGCATCGTCCCTCCCTCGCACTTTGGAGTTAAGTTCGTATACCCGAACCCCTGGGTGACAATCTTCTCCTGGCTTACATTGCAGCAGACGACTGTGTCAGGATCAGTCGTCATAATGTCATCGCAGGCATAATAATAGTCACTTGTCCTCTTGTACTTGCCAACGCAAGCCTGCCAATCATTATCATTACATGTCGTCGCGCCTGGCTGTGAGACGATCGCAGGGACTTCGCCGCAGGTCATGTTCCTGTAGACAGCGGCGATGCAGGAGTCATCATCGTCTGTCTCAGGAGGGCGGACGTACATATACCACTTTTTTACTCCTGAATTGTACACCTTCCTGTAATCCAGGAAATTATGCGAGGTCAGGGGATTTCCGAAGAAATCCCTGTCGCAGCCCTCATAGGGGTAATCAGTGTGAGGTTCAGGAGGAGCATCTTCGAATCCGCAGACGAGCCATCCATTTATCAGTCCGGGGTTGTTCGGCACTTTGGAATATGGGTAGAACACCAATGGATTGATCTCGCCCCCAGATGCAGGGGGTGGGCCGGTCATGCCGATGATTGAGTATCTCCCTGTTGCCAGAACCTGCTGGACTAAATCATAATCCACCACATTATAGCAATCCATCCGGATTCCTGACACAAAGCCTGCCGCGAGCAGGCAAATGACGATTAATACCACACCTCTCATGCAACGAACATCCCTCCCTGCCTTTATATATTTTTCTTATTTATGACTGCACCGAGGCCACTCTTCTGCAACCACTTACATCTTTCCCGCCCTGACAACTTCAAAGAGCTTGACAAATGGCAGGAAATGCACGGCTGTCTTCCTGATCTTTCTTTGCATCTCGAAATCCTGCGAAACAATGTAGCCTCGCTTCGGCCCGTATTTTTCGAGGAAGCTCTGGTAGGACCTGGTGGCCTTTCCCATCTTGATTGCTGATTTCACCTCAATGGGGATGACCTCTTTTCCATCGAGCACGAAGTCCACTTCCGCACCGCTCTTGGTCTGCCAGTATTTTGGCACGATGCCATGCTTGACGAGTTCAATGAAGACCAAGTTCTCGAGCATGGCTCCGCGATCACTGCGCTCTGTTGAGAAATTGTCAATACAGACGTTCCTGAACCCGAGGTCAAAAAACTGTATCTTCGGAACTTTCACAAGCTCAGTTCTCTTGTTCGTGTAGAAGGCGCCAACTCTCTTGCAGACGTACGTCTCTTCAAGGATTCTCAGGTAGCGCTTCAGGTCGGTGAAGGTGAAGCCTGTTAGGGATGACAGCTCATTGTAGTTTATCATGTTTCCTGCCTGCAAGGAAAGGCTCTTTAAAAGCCGTACCAGCTGGTCATTATCGCTCAGCCCCAGAATATCCCGGATCTCCCGCAGGAGGAATGTGGAATAGATATTCCTGAGGATAGTCTCTTTCTCAAACGTTTCCTTTGCAAGGACAACGCGAGGATACCCGCCATATATGAGGAACTCCTCAAGATGCCTGTTCAATTGCGCAAGGACTTCCTCGCCATATTTTCCCTTTGCATAGACACGTGCCAGCCCTTCGTCCTTTGCAGTGAGGAATTCCCCGTATGAGAACGGATACAGCCTGAAGATGAAAATCCGCCCGACAAGATATTTCATGCTCTGGATGGAGAGGTCAGGAGCAGAAGAGCCTGAGATGATAATTTTCGTCTTCTGCGTGTCATGGATATACTTCAGCTTCCGTCCCCCATCCTTTGCATACTGCACCTCATCAATGAAGAGGCAGGCATACCCCTTGACGTGCAATTCAATGAACGAGTCGATGTCTTTCTCAAAGAGGGAAAGGGTCTTTGCATCATCAAAACTGATGCTTCTTACTCCTTTCATTCCCTTGAGGATGTGTTCTACAAGGGTTGTCTTGCCGCATTGGCGCGCGCCGACAACTCCAAGGATCTCCCTTCCAGAGAGATGTTTCTTGATCTCTTTTTCGAGCTCACGAGGAACATATACCATTATCCCACATAATAACCCTGCTAATATTTAAATTTTTCTAATTTTAGCAGGGATAAACTTATTTTATCGACGATGAGAGATTCTAAGAACACACCACTGCAAAGCCATATGATTGTTGAGACATGAGTAGTATACTTTACTCTCAACTATTTTAATGTTTCAGAACACCTATCTGTGCGTGAACCAGAAGTGATAACTCTCGTCTTTCTTGTCCAGGCGGCAGAAACCAAAGCGTTCGAACTGGATGACCTCTCCTGTCTCAACGCCATCAAGAGAGGGCTCGCCAAATCCTGTTATCAACTCATGATCAGGCATGAAGACATCCACCTGCACGTTTCCCAGGGCAGGAAGCCAGTGGATGATATGCTTCTCGAGAGGGGAATCCCTGAAAGCAAGGTAGTCTTCGGAATGATAATCAAACCCGTCTGCAGACTTCACGATATTAATGCAGTCCATGAGCCTGACAAGGGATCCCTTTGGAAGAGTGCCTATCGTATGCAGATCATGGGCTGTGATGAGGAAATTGCCGTCAATCTTCATATGCCTTGTCCGCTCCTCATGCTCTGGATGATTCTTTAAAAAGACATCCTTCACAGGACAGTTTCTCACCACCAATTCCTTCGCATCCCAGACCAAGAAGTAGCGCTTGGCCTTTGCGTCAATGAGCCGCTTGTTCGTCATGATAAGATCATCCCACGTGAGCACGGTCTCATTCTTCGTAAAGCCAGTCGAGAGGAGGAAGTTCCTGATGCCCTCAGGAGTGAAACCCCTTCGCCTGAGAGCAGCGATCGTATGCAGTTTCGGGTCATCCCAGCCAGAGAGTTCCCCTTTCTGCATGAGTTCCCGAATCATCCTCCCAGACGAGGGCACACCTTCCATGTTGAACCTGCCGAACTCAAAGATCTCTGTAGGAGTGAATCCTGCCCATTCCTGGATGAGGCTGTGCAATTCGTTTCGCAATTCAAACTCTTTTGTCCGGAACCTGTATGTCACACCCATCTGCCCGTCAAGGACACTATTCTGGAAATCATACGTCGGCCACACACGATGCTTCTTTCCCACACGCGGATGCGGATGATCATTCGTGCGAAACACTGACGGGTCGCGCATGGTCGAGTTCTGGTGGGAGAGGTCAATTTTCAGGCGCACAACACTATCTCCCTCCTTGAATTCACCAGAGAGCATCTTCTTAAACCTTGCCAGGTTCTCTTCCTTTGCTAATGATCTGCACGCGCAGGGCTTTCCTTTTTCCCTGCTCATTTTCACCCTTTCCTGCGTGCACGTGCACACATACGCGTGTCCTTCTGCAAAGAACTTCTCGATCATCGTATAGAGGTAGTCGACAGAGTCAGAGGCATAGAATACCTGGTCAGGAAAGATGCCAATCCAGGAAAAATCGTGGATGAACTGCTCATAATATTCAGTCCTAGGAAGCTCAGGATTCGTATCCTCAAAGCGGAGATAGAATTTTCCATTGTACTTTTTTGCGAAGAGATAATTGAGAAGCGCGGCCTTGACATGCCCGATGTGCGGATACTTCGACGGATCAGGCGGAAACGCAGTCACGACTGGTCTTTTGGGCACGACAAAATCAAAGATGTCCTTTTCTTCCTTCTCCTCTTCAGGGAATTCCTTCAGGCGCTCTTCTATCTCGTGCGGGGAAAGCGCGTTCACCTCATCGACGATCTTCTTCATGACAGGCATGATGTGCTTCATGTCAGCGCGAAGAGATGGCTCCTCTCCAAGCAGCTTTCCGACCAGCCTTCCCGGATCAGTCTTGCCGAACTTTGCCGCATTCCGAAGCGCATACTTCCAGATGGTCTTATCAATGTCCATAAGAGATTGAAACCCCAGAGGCATTTAAATGTTATGCTTTGCCAATATTCATCCGGGATGCGCATCCATTTGCACATGTATTTGACAGCGCACGCCACGCCAACGGCGGCAGACGGATGCACTCAGTTTCACTTCGTGCATCCTACCGACCACCCCGTGAGGGACACAATGCAAATCTCTGATTTGCATGTGCATGTGAATTTTCAATTCACATTGCAAGCCCCGGTCGGTCTGCGCCGTCGTGGCGTGCGACGAGGGGAGGGTTGGCTCCTACGGAGTACCTCGTAGCTCGTTCGAATGAAATGAGAACGAGCGTCGCACCGCCACCAACGACGCAATCATCCGTATCACAGTCTTAACGTGGCGTGCGTCATCAAGAAATGCGGGCCAAAATAAGTCTTCCCACAAACTTTAAATATGAGTAGGACAAAACAAGCTCTCATGAAAAAGAGGGTTGGGGCAATCATCTTCTTGATTCTCGCAGTCTTAGCTCTCCCATTCATCTTTGCCAGAGGAGGAATATGCGACCCATCAGATGACGGGCAAAAAGTAGTCTGCGACGGCGGCATCTTCGGCATCGATTCAACCATAGGACTTGGAGCGGCAGAGATCTGCAGCGAGTGCTACGTCTGCGGAGATGCCGACGGCGTCTGCCCAGAGGACTTCAAGAACGAGTCCAACAACTATGTCGCTAACTGCTCTGGCTGCAACGACCCTGACTGCTACGCGATCATCAACGGCGTCGTCAGGAAGCGCGACCCGCCAAACGATTTCATTGAAGGAGCACAAGTCAAAGCTGTACCCCACAACCCGCACATTCCAGAGGTTGTCACATTCACCAATGAAACCGGAGAATACGAGCTCAACGTATCCAACGGCCCTCAGTCGGTCAGCGCAGCAAAGATCGGCCTTGACACCGAGATCAACGACACCATAGTCTACACACGGCAATTCATCGAGATGAACTTCTTTCTCCCCAACGCTTCCTGCGACGAGAACTGCTCCAACTATTTCGGTCGGTGCAACAAGGACTGCCAGGGCATCAACGGATGCGAATATGAAGACTGGGACGGCTCCTATTCAGAGATCGCACAGGTATGCCATGAACGACGGCTGGGCGAGAACATCGTCATGAACCAGACAGGCAACTATTCCACGAATGTCATGTGCTGCGACGGAAGCGTAACAAGCATCGAATACCGGCCGCAAGCACTTGTCGAAGGCAAGATGAAAAACCTCATCACGACCTCCACAAACGCCCTCTACAACGGGATGCCAGTCACAATCACGATCGCCACCTGGATGCCAGGCGGATAGGGCAACATTTTTATATTCCCTTATTCTGAAAAAGAGGCATGGACAAAAGAGGTGGGTACTTTTTCGTGCTTGACGTCTTCATCGCAAGCTCTATCATCGTCCTCACGTTAATCATCATCTTCTCCTCCCGCGTGAATTCCCCCCCGCCTGAGACCAGCTACAGGACAGCAGAGGACTTCATGACCTTCCTCTCGGTGACAGAATTCCGCGACATCTCAAACCAGCACAAGCTCAACCTCACCCGCGCAGGGTTCGTGAATGACACTGCCTTAAGCCTCCTCCAGGTCATCGCGCTCCTCGACTATACCGGCGCAAAGAATACCACAGGATTTCCCTACGACCAGATCTTCCTCGAATCCATCATCCAAGGAATCCTCCCGGAAAAATACGGGTACAACTACTCAGTCAACGGCACTGCCGTCCTTGTCAAAAACCCTGAATCCTACACCGGCGCAAACCTCGTCCTCTCAGCGCACCGGATCACCTTCTTTCGGCTCAACGCGCAAGAGATCTACGGGCCTGTCATCACCGAGGTGCGGATATGGGTATGAACAGGAAAGGCATCATCTTCACACTCATCGCACTTCTCCTCTCAGGCATGTTCATCATCCTCTACACGACAGAAGTGCGGACACCATTCGACTACAAGGTCGACCTGTATGCCATGAAAGCAGCAAACATCAAAGGCTACACAGACAACCTTGAAGAGTACACCCGCTACACGCTTTCCATCGGCGGGCATGAGGCAATGAAGACCCTCATCGACTACGAACAATACACCATGACCACCTTCGAAAACCTGGAAGACCTCAGATGCGCATTCGCAGACACCCTCATCGACGGCACCTTCAGCCTGCGGGTGAACGAAGACGCATTTGAAGACAATCCCGCACAGAAATCCTATCTTGCAGGGACAATCGACAACCAGGAATCACAATCGATCTACCAGAACGCTCCTTTCGGAAACGACTACCTCCTCCTCAACCACACCAAAGCGCAAGACAATGTGACATACTCTTTTCTTGTCAACTTCACTGCGCAAAATAAAGGCAGCCTCGAGAATGCAACACTGTATATCAATAACACCGTCAGGCCGCTTCCCACAGACGTGATTGTCTCCGTCTATGAGATCACCTGCAACGACTCCATCTTCCTCATTGACCAAGCGAACGTCTCCATACCTTCCGGGTGGGTCTCCCCTCCTGCCGTGACGTTCCCGTTCAGGAACCACGCATACCTTCGCCAATCACAGAGCTACCTCTTCATGATCACGGCAAACAACTCCATCAATATCGGATACAACACCAATCCAGGCGCGGACGAATACGAGCAGGTGATCAACCACACCCTCTGGCACAACTTCACCAATGACAAGCTCATCAGAAAGAGCAGCATCGATACCAACCTGGGTGCTGCCTACAACCTGTCACGAGAAGAGCTTGCCATCGGCGCCAACCACACACTCTACAACCTTACGATCAGCCACCTCTCCTCCTGGGACATCAACGTTGCCGCATACCTGCTCCTGAGAATCACAGACAACTTCTCCTCGTACGACAAGCGCACCACGATCACCTCATCCTTCTCCATCGCAGGACTCAACGAGCCGCTCATCGCACTCAACCTCAACCAGTCACGCCCCATACGAAAGGCGCCCTTTGATATCGATACGAGGTTCAACCTTTCCATCCTCACCAACTTCACCCTGGAGAACTATACCTGGGCGCGGTACAACGACACGCCAAACTTCCTCTACAGGATGCTTAACTGGACCAACAACACCGGAAACTACGGCATAGAAACAATCCTCAAGAACCTTGAGGTGGGCAACAAGTCCAACACCTCCTATGCAGACTGGCAATTCTTCAATGACACCACCTACCCCTGCGGGTATGTGATGCGCATCAACACGACCAGGATGCGAGAGCTCAAAGCAGAATTTCCCACGCAATTCCCAGACCATTACACCAATTTCTGGGATGAGAACAACGAAACACTCATCGACATCCAAAGCCTTGTCCGTTACCAGGTGAATAATACGTTTTGGAATACCACTTGCATAAGCTAAATGTTGAGCAAAGCAGTACGGCAAATCACTCGAGCCAAAAGAAGCTAACTACTCGAGAATAATGAACAAAGTTTATAAAGATTCTTGTTCGTTTTTTACCTCGTGGTAGATATGGAAATAAAAGAGGGTGAGAAGCCAAAGCAAGAATCATCTGACCAGATGATCACCACTGGTGTTGATGACTTAATCACCCTCCTTTCCCAATACCCGAAACTCTCCATAGACGAGGCAGGAAAGCGACTCAATGTCTCGAAAAAAGTCCTCAAGGCATGGATCGACTTTCTCGTCGAGGAAAAGATCCTCGGCATCGAATACACCTTCACAACGCCCTTCATCTACCTGAACAGGACACAAGAACAGGAGAAGACCAAGAAGATAAAGGAAGAGAAGATCACCTACCAGAACTTCAAGGACGAATTCTACGAGAAAGCAAAAAAAAGCAGCATTCCCGAAGACAAGATGAAACAGTACTGGCAAGAGCACCTGAAGCAGCGGCTCATACAGAACAAGGAATTCTTCATGCAGGAAATCAGCAACAAGAACCTTCCCCACGGGGAAGAGCTCTGGGAAAAATACATGAGGATGGCACTCAGCCAATAGCGACATGGATATCGACAGGTTCATCAAGCAGGACATGATCGAATTTCTCGAAAAAGAGATACGAAAAGACATCTCTGTGCAGAACATCCGCCCAGACGAGATGACGCTCTACGAGATCGACAAGGACTACGTGGAACTCCTCGAGGAGCAATTGAAGATGAACAACATCGAATCCGCACGCGGGCTCTTCGACGAACTGAGAAAGACCTACAACAGGACAACCGAAGCCTCCCCTATCAGGAAAAAGATCTTCTCCATCCTCAAGGAGATGCACGACCTATTGAAGAAATACATCAAGGAGCACAAGGTGCAGAACCAGATCACATTCGAGATCCAATACTACGACCAGAAGGGATTCTTCATCCAAAACCAGCTACCCAAGAAGATCCAGACAGAAGACGAAGAAAAATTTAGAGGCAAGGGCGGAGAGGATGAGAGCTACAACCTGCTCAAGGACACCCTTCATAGTATTGGAGGCAGGGATGGACAACAAGACCTGGCAGAGCTTGTCACGCAGGACATCCAGCGGTCAATCCCGCTCGAAGAATCTGCACCCCTGCGGAACATATTCAGCAAGAGCTTCCAGAAAGCCACAGCGCCGGAAGTCATCATCGAGCAAATAGAATCCCCCGCGATCGCACAGGAAGTCGGAAAGGAATTAAAGAAAGCAGTGCAGGAACCGCCAGCCAAAACCAGCAGTCCACCCAAGCCACAGACACCATCATACCAGCCAATCAGCAGGGAGGAAGTGAGGACCATTGTCGAAAAGACGATAGAAAAAGAGCAGCCAGTCGTCAAAGAAGTAATCAGAGAGGAAAGCAAAAAGCCTATCCAGGTCTACATCAAGCCTGAAGACTTCGCAAAGGCAGGAGCAAGCCAGAAAGACGCCATCAAAAAGATCGTGCAGGACGCAACCAAAGACTACCTCAAGAAGGAACAAAAGAAAGGAGCAGATGTCAAGAAAGAGATCCTGCGCCAGGAGGCAGAGCAGCAGGACAGGATCAAAACGGAAAAAGACAACCTCAAAAAGAAGCAGGAGGAACTTGCGATAAAGATCGAGGAGCTCAAGAAGCTTAGGCTCTACAAGGAAGAGCTCGATTTGGTGCGGGAGAAGGAGAAGAAAGAAGAAGCTGCACACATCATTGACACAATCATCACCGCAAGGAAAAGCATCCACGCAAATATCCTTGCCAGAGACTACCCCAAAGCCAAGCGAGCATACAGGAGCATCAAAAAGGCATTTGAGGCCATGCCAAACTGCGAAGAGAAAAAGGCAATCTACAAAGAGATCCTCGCAACATATGACAGCATACGCTATGCAGAACAGGAATCCAGGAGAATGAAACCCCACGAAGAACTCAAAGAGGCCATAGCACACCTCAAGATGCAACTCATGGGTATCAAGAGGAGCATCTATCAGGGAAGATATGCAGAAGCAGAAGATGGCCTGCAAAGAATCAGTGCGTATGCGCAAGGAATCAAAGACCCGACAGCAAAAGACATGACTATAGAGGTCATCAAGAACTACCAGGCAAGAGTCAAGAGCCTTAAGGACAGCACAATACCATCTGGACATGAAAAGATTGTCCTGTCTGGCAGGATCAAAGGCCTGGCAAACATGTACATGCAGGGCGTCAACCTCCTCTACTCTGACAGGAAAGACGAGGCAGCAGGCATATTCCGGAAGATACTCGCCCAGAACCCGAACAACATAGCGGCAAAGATCCGCCTCAGGGAGGCAACAGGATAAGACCATGGCAACCGTGAACAAGAACCTCATTGACAAGTACACACTCAACATGAACAATATCATCATAGAGATATCCATCGTCGCCCGTGATGACAAGCCTGTTCCCGACTACATCGTCTCCATCACGAACATCTCAGACACGACAAAGATCATACTCGAGAAGATCAGACAGGACTTCATCTCAAAGGCAAACATCGAGGACATCGAAGAGACAGAGATGAACGAGAACGACAACATCAGGGAAAAGTTCAGGCGCGAGATAGGAGAACTCGTAAGCAAGTACTTCCCCGGCTGCAACGAGAAGACCCGAAACATGCTCATCAACTACATCTCAGAAGAGAACCTCGGCCTCGGCAAGATCGAAATCCTGCTCAAGGATCCGGAGCTCGAAGAGATCGTCATAAATAACTCCAAGGAGCCTGTCTGGGTCTACCACAAGAAATACGGCTGGCTCACGACAAACATCAGGATATTCACCGAGGCAAGAATCCGGCACTTCGCCACAATCATCGGACGCGAAGTCGGAAAGGAGATAACAACGCTCAACCCCCTCATGGACGCGCACCTCAAGTCAGGAGACAGGGTGAATGCGACCCTCATGCCCATCTCAAACTTCGGAAATACCATAACGATAAGGAAGTTCGCCGAAGACCCCTGGACAATCACAAGATTCATCCGCGCAGGGACGATCTCCGTCGACGCGTCAGCGCTCATCTGGCTCGCTATACAAAACGAGCTCTCCATAATAATCGCGGGAGGGACAGGCGCAGGAAAGACGTCCATGCTCAATGTCGTCAGTAATTTCTTCCCACCCAACCAGAGGATCATCTCCATCGAGGACACGCGGGAACTCGTCCTTCCAAAGACGCTGCACTGGGTGCCCATGGAAACAAGGCTTCCAAACCCTGAAGGAAAAGGCGGCGTGTCCATGCTGGACCTTCTCGTCAACACCCTCAGGATGAGGCCGGACCGGATCATAGTGGGAGAGATCAGGCGCCAGCGAGAAGCACAAGTGCTTCTCGAGGCCATGCACACCGGCCACTCCGTCTATGCGACGCTTCACGCGAACAACGCACGAGAGGTCATAACCCGCCTCACGAATCCACCCATCGACATCCCAAAACCCATGCTCTCATCACTCTCCCTCATCATCGTCCAGAACAGGAACAGGAGGACGAACCGAAGAAGGACCCTCCAGCTCGCAGAAGTCTTGCCCAATGGCGATCCCAATGTGCTTCTCCAGCTCAACATCCACGACGACATACTTGAAAAACTGAACGAGTCAGAGACCATGGTCGAGCGCCTCGAGCTCTACACAGGAATGACACGCCAAGAACTCGAGCTCGACCTGCGCCAGAAGATACGAATCCTCAAGTGGCTTGTCAAAGAGAAGATTGAGAACGTGAACGAGATCGGACTAGTCCTCTCGAAATACTACATGGGGCACTTGCGGCTCGAATAGAGGAAAGACATGAGTTTTGCAGAGCAGCTTGCTGCGCAATTTCCAGACCTGAAAAAGAAGCTAAGGATGGCACACTTAGAGACAACGCCCGAACTCTACATCAAGGAGAAGCTCACGTCCGCCCTCATCCTCTCCGTCGGGCTCGGGCTCTTCTGCTTCTTCGTCCTCACCAGAATGGGTGTGGGAATCGTTCCCATCCTCCTCCTCTTCCTCGTCCTCATGTTCATCATCTTCTCGACATTCGTCAAGCATGTCGACGTCCTCATCAGGAAACGGGAAAAGGACATAGACCGCGAAGTGCTCTTTGCCGGACGCTTCCTCTTAATCAAGCTCAACACAGGACAGCCGCTCATCAACGCGATCGTCGAGGCATCAAAGAGCTATGGCGTCGCCAACAAGTACTTCAAGGAGATCGTGCGAGAGATCGAGCTTGGCACGCCGCTTGAAAAAGCGCTTGAGCTCGAATCCTACTACACCCCATCGCAGAAATTCAGGAAGATCCTCTTCCAGATCACAACCGCCCTCAAGATCGGGATCGACGTGACGAACTTTCTCTCGAGCATCCTTGACGAGATCTCAGAAGAGCAGCTCATCGAGATCCAGCGATACGGAAAAAAGCTCAACAGCCTAACACTCTTCTACATGCTCATGGCAATCGTGATTCCCTCCCTTGGCGTCACCATCTTCATCGTGATTGCCAGCCTCATCAACCTCAACCTCGAGCTCTCAGCATTCCTCGTCATCATCTTCGTTATGATGATCGTGCAGTTCATCTTCCTCTCCCTCTTCAAGACCATCAGGCCGGACGTGAACATATGACATTTGCCAAAGGGATATCTGACTTCATGGAAAAGATAGGCCAGGCATTCCTCTTCAAGCGCTTTCGCCCCGGCATCAGAAGCTACCTCATGAAAGCAGGATTCGACGAGGTACCCTACCACGCATTCGGGGTGCTCTTCTTCCTCGGCGCCTTCTTCACCATCCCCCTCTTCCTCGTCCTCGTCTACAACAACATCAAGGACATGAACCCTATCGCAATCGGCATCCTCTCATTCATCCTCTGGGTTCTCATACAGCTCGTCCTCACCTTCATGTTCATCGCCATCATGTACTTCTACTACAACATCAAGATCTACAAGAGGACCCAGGAACTCGAAGACCGCCTCCCCGACTACTTAACGCTCGTCTCAACAAACCTCAAGGGAGGGCTCTCCTTTGAAAAGAGCCTGTGGGCAGCGATCAAGCCGGAATTCGGCATCCTCGCAAAGGAAATCACGATCGTCTCAAAAAAAGTCGTCACCGGAAACGACGTCGGAGAAGCGCTCATAGAATTCTCCAACAAGTACGACTCGCCCATCCTCAAGAGAAGCATCAACCTCCTCGCAGGAGAGATCGAGAGCGGAGGAAAGATAACCGAAATCATCGACAAGATCATCGAAAACCTGAGGAAAACCCGCGCGCTCAAGGCAGAGATGGCAGCAGCAACCGTCTCCTACATGATCTTCATCGGAGTCATCGTCACCGTCATCGCCCCAGGCCTGTTCGCCCTGTCTTCCCAACTGCTCAAGATCATCATCGGATTCACGTCAACCCTCGCAGGCACATCCACCGGAGCGACACCGCTTCCCATCCACTTCTCAGAAGTCTCGATAAACCCTGATGATTTCACGACATTCTCCATGCTCGCAATCGCTAATGTCGCCATCTTCTCCTCCATGATCATCAGCATCATCGAGAAGGGAAGCATAAGAGGCGGCCTCAAGTACATCCCCGCATTCCTCTTCGGAGCCCTCATCGTCTACCTGGTCATGGTCGCCATACTCGAAAGCGCCTTTTCCTCCATCATTACATAACATTTAAAAACAAGAAAGAACCAAAAGAATACAATGGGAGACAAACTTTCGCACACAGAGCACAAGGTCATCCTCATAGTCGTCGTTCTCATAAGTACTGCCATCGGGTTCTTCCTCGGCAAGTTCATCTCCGGGCATTACGAGAACAACGACATCATGATAACCCTCATGTTCGCCATGCTCATCACAATCGCCGTACTCGTCATCATCCTCCTCTCAATAATCGTCAGGCTTGAAGAGGACTTTTACTGGCATGTCAAAAAAAAGCTCTAGAGGTGCAAAATGAAAACAGCACAAACACATAGGAAAAGAAAGAAAGGACAGGCAGCACTCGAATTCCTAACGACTTACGGCTGGGCATTCCTGATAGTCCTCGTCATGATCGGCGCACTCTCGTACTTCGGCGTGCTTGATCCCTCAAGGCTGCTACCGGACAAGTGCATCTTCGCCGCGGGGATGGGCTGCACGGATTACGTCGGACGCGTGCTTCCCGCAAGCCAGAGCAGGGTGAACGCGCAGCTCGTCAACGGATTCGGCTATTCCATCATCCTCAGCAAGGTCGAAGTCACCTGTTCAGGAATCAGCACGGGAGGATGCACACAATGTGCAGCAGGAGCTGTTAATAACTATTGCCACCTCATGAACTCGACAGAATGGCGGGCTGATGACATGAAAGAATTCGTCGTATTGATATCAAACCTGAAATCCTCAGACAAGCCGCGAATAGAAGTCGAGATCGTCTACATGAAAGGAGGAAGCACCTACTCAAAGAACATCACAGGAGTCATCCAGGTGCGGCCCAACTAGATGAAGCACGGCCAATACGCACTCGAGGTCCTGACAACCTACGGATGGGTGCTCGTCGTCGTGATGACCATCTTTGGCACCCTCTGGAGCTTTGGCATCATCAACCCGAAATTTCTCAAAAGCGACAGCTGCTGGTTCGATTCAGGAATCACCTGCAAAGAAGCAGCAATACAGGGCGACTTCATCGTGCTCGTCCTCGTCAACGGATTCCGCCAGGACATCACACCAAAA
>JBDRSD010000053.1:0-8561 GCA_043825215.1 Nanobdellota archaeon | reverse complement strand
GACAACGTCCTAGAAATCTATGAGAAAAAAATCACACCATACGGAAATGGCGCCAAAGTAGACGCACAAAAAAAACACATCGGACGCCGAGCATACATCATAATACTAAAGGACTAACACAATTCTGTCCCACAGCCGCTTTGGTTCCCTGTTAAGCATGACAAGCCAAGAAGTTATTCCTGCACATCGATGAGGTCTCTCATTTCTTTTATGAGCCTTCTTGCTGATTTGATGAGTTTTCCCCTCGTATCCAGGATATTTGATTTGTCCGCATCCGTGGTGTGGAGTTGCACATGGAACCGGAAGGATTGGGATGTCCCCGAGGGGCGTATGGTCATCCAGTTATAGTCATCCTTGAAGAAGAATCTGATTCCCTCATCAGGGAATCCTGTCCAGTTGTGCAGGAGGTCATATTTGCCTGTCCTGTAGACTTCTGCTCTCCTGACAGGAACGGGCCCGATGGAGAATGATTCTCCCCTGTTCACTTTTTCAAAGAGGGCCATTGTTTTCTTCAGGCCTGTTATCTTCTTGCTCATGCCTTCCAGCCCCTCGTACTGGCCGAACTTGGGAGAGGGCTCGCACAGGTTGTAGAAGAGCCCGATGTCAGGATCCGCATACACTTCTTCATGGAGGAGTTCGACAAGCGTCTTTCCCACTGATTTGGCATAGGCTGAAAGCTCTGCGAGAAGCAGGGTTGCCATGGTTCCGTCCTTGTCCATGACGTGGCCCTCTTCGCCGAATCCGTACAATTTTTTTGGTGGCGCGCCGAGGATGGAGAAGCCATTGCTCTGCTCGCAGATGAGGATGTTCTTTTTCCTTCGGGAAGTCATGTCATATGTGGAGAATATCATGTCCCTATTGTTTTCTGGGGAGATATCCTCTCCCCGCCATACCTTCAGGACAGTGTTTGCGAGGTAGGTTATGCCGACCCATGTCTTGAAATAGCCCACTCCGTGTTTTTTCGCGAGAAGGCCGAGAGCGTCTGTTGTCACGTGCGTGTAACCGATGAATGACGTATCGAGCGAGGTGAGGCCGTTCTTCAGGCGATACCAGAGAAGCAGTGTCCATGCTTCGTCTGCTGTGAGGAGAACGTGACTTTTGTTCTCAAAGCAGGGATGGGCTGTTCCTGTCTTGACGACGAGCCCTGTCCTGTCTGCGTCAGGGTCTGTTCCGACGAACACGTCAAGGTCTTGGTATGCTTCCTTCCCGTGCTCTTTTTCGAATTCATGGATTGCGACAGCCATGGTCGTCTCGTCTCCCGGGTCTGGCTGCTGCATGACCTTGAAGAGAGGGAACCATCCATTGAGGTCCTGCATCGCTTCGACTATCTTGACATCAGTGAAATGAAAGTCGTGCAAGAGTCGCGGGACGACATGCCTGCCTGATCCGTGGAATGCTGCGTATCCCATCTTGACCTTGCCTGCCCATGCGCCAAGAAGTTTCTTGTTGAGGATGAACCGGCTTGAGTGTTCCCGATGCCTCGCATGCATGTCGATGAGTCTTCTCTCGTGTTTTGAATCGTAGTATGCGCTCTTGTCGAGCGGTTTTTCCCCTCCGAGAAAAACAAGGTCCTCAGCTGTGGCTTGTTCAAGTTCTTTCAACAGGATGTCCTTCGTCGACGCAATCTTTATGTAGTTCTCGTAGATGTCCTGCCGGGTCTTCATGTCGAATTGCGAGCCATGCAGGCAGATCTTGTAGCCATTGTATCGCTTGTCGTTGTGGCTTGCGGAGATGAAGACGCCAAGCTCTGCGCCAAGGTCGACGCTTGCGAAGAGGACTTCGGGCCAGGGCACTGCTTCGTCGAAAAGATATGCTTTCAGGCCGTATGCGAGGAAGAGCCGGGTATTGAGTTCTGTGAACGCTTTTCCATGGAGCCTGCTGTCATACCCGAGGACTATCTTCTTGAATTTTTTTTCTTTTGCATATTTTGCGACTCCTGCTGATTTGAGGAGGAGGACGATGTTGTTGATGGAGTTTGGCCCTTTGAGGACTTGAGCATCGAGTCCTTCTTTTGCGAACCGGACAAGCTCGTCATCAGGATTTGGCTCGTCATATGCATGAAGGACAGCGCGCCCGCGTATGCCTCCTGTGCCGAAGGTGATCTCGTCAAAATACAGTTCGCTCAGGTCTGCCCATCGCTTTTCTTGTATTGCGGTCATGACTGCTTTCTTGAGGTTGGGTGAAAGGGTATCTATCCTTGGGTCCTGCATCCATGCTTTCAGGTTCTTGATAACATTTGCCTTTGCCTTGTCATAGATGTCCTTCAGTATCCTGCCTGCCTTGAATTCTGCATCGAGGTAGGCATGCATCTGTTTTTCAATCGATGAAAAATCAAAGTCGTTCATAGCAGTCTCCGTTGTGTGTATCCGTTCCAGTTTTGTATTGCTGTTTCAAGGCGTTCGAATGTGCCTGTGTCGAACCATTGCCCGTTGAACTTAAACCCATAGAGGACTCCCTTTTCTGCGAGTTTTGGAAAGATCTCTTTTTCTATTGAGCAGTTCTTGTTGGGGATAAGCCCGATCACGTCTGGCTCGAGGATGTAGAGTCCGGAATTGATGAGGCTTGACGGTTCTTTTCCTTTGGATGGCTTTTCGATAAATGCCAGTATCTTTTCACCGTCAAGCTTTGCGCAGCCGTAAGAAACCGGGTCGGCGACTTCAGTAAGTGCAATCGTCCCCCATGCATGATGTTCCTTGTGACAGTGGAACATCTCAAAGAGGTCGATGTCTTTGAGCTCGTCGCCGTTCATGAGGACGAAGCTTGACTGGAGAAGCGCTTCGGCAAGTCTGAGCGGCCCTGCTGTTCCTAATGGCTCTTTTTCTTCGACATAGAATATGTTGACACCGAATTTCCTGCCATCACCAAAATACTCGCGTATCATCTCTCCCTTGTAGCCGATGGATATGATGATATCTTTGATGTCATGCAGCCGGAGAAGCTCGATGTTGTGCTCAAGGATGGGCTTTCCCTGGACTGGGACGAGAGGTTTTGGTATCTCTGTTGTTATCGGCTTGAGCCGCGTTCCCATGCCACCTGCGAGTATCACTCCTGTCTTTGGCCGATCGAGCCCGATCGCTTTTGTGAGCAGGCGCTCGATCGCATTGTTCCTGTCTTTCACTATGATTCCATCAATGAGGGAGTCTATTTTCTTCAGGATGCCGTCATCGACGGAAATGCTGATGCGTTCTTTCATCCTTCTTCTCGAATTAGACGATGTTTATAAACTTTATTGCTGATTTTTCGATAATGCCAATTGTGATCTATTGCTCACTATTGAATATTGTGTGCTCGTTTATGCATTGCTATTATGCGACTAAAGAAGTCTGATATACTCGCACGTTTCTTCCGATAGTGTTGATATTGACTTTTACGCCTGCCTTTGCCATTGCTTCCTGCACTTTCTTGTATGTGCCGTGCTGTGTGTAAAGGTCTGCAAACATCTTTTCCGTTTCTTCAAAGGCATGCCGATCGTACTGCCGCAGCCCTCCAATTTCTCTGACGGTGTTCCAGCCCACTTGGCGGATGAATGAGAGATCTTGAAGTTCTGGCACGGCATAGTCTTTTGCGATTCTTGATGCGCTCTCTCCTGCAGCATAGCGTTCTCCGATCTCATGTATGCTTGAGAGGTAATGTTTTGCCATTCTGCTCTCGAGAAGGGGGATGACTGTCTGGGCATCTATGTAAAAGGAGTCATTGTCTTTTGTTGAGTTTCTCAGCTTGTCATTGTATGATGTCAATCGTTCTTCGAGCCCGTCTTCCCCGTCTATCAGGGATGCGGTTGCGGGGATGCCGTTCTCTTCAAGGTATTTTACAATGAGTTGCCGCCTGTCTGTGTCATTGCTGCAGGTCTTTTTTTCTGTCTGAAGCGTCCTTGCCCGCGTTATCACGTTTCTGTATGCATCTGGGAGGAGGTTCAGGTCGAGCGGGATCCTGTCACCTGTCTTTACATTATGCAGGTCAATGCCGTATTTTCCTTCTGTGCTTTCGATGAGGCCGTCTTTCCTGTAGAGCATGGATGCCATGTAGTCCTCGTTGGGAGGTTTGCCCTGGCGAAGGATGCCAATCGCGCTTTCGTAGAGTTGTGATGCGGTGTCACCTTTGCGGACGTCAAGGTAGATGGTGTCTGAAAGCTGGAATGACACTGCTCCTGATTCTGGCAAAGAAGATGGCTTGTGAGAATATGGAACTGCTTGTGGTATTGCGGGTTTTTGCGGTGGTACTGTACTTGTTCCTTGTGGTTTTGCCGGAATGCCATCGCCTTGTTGAGCAGGAGGAGTGGTTGACTGGACTGTCTCCTAGACATATGTTCTTTTTCCCTGGAAGTGTGATTGTATCTGCGGTCCATATTTGACTGCGACTGTTGTTCCGACGATTACTGCCAATGCGCCGATGACAAGCCCTTCGAGAAATGACGGTTGTTTGTCTTTGCTTGTGTCTTTTTTTTTGATTGCGTTAAACTGCTGGATGAGCGGGACGTATCCTGCTGGCTCGATGCCAGGATACTTGTCTGCATCACCTGTCGTACGGTCTTCAAGAGAGGGTCCTGGAAGTCGTGGTTCTGGCATCTGTTCTTTTTTCTTGAAATGATCAGAGAGTCTCCTGTACCAGGGTTTTCCTTTTTTTTGCCTGTTCCAGGCAGCGACAAGGTCAATCCTTTTTTCTGGTTCTGGGATATTGTTGTTTTCCATCGTAAGAACATGCAAGAATCCCTGCTGATTTATAAAAGTTACGACAATCAAGTGATAACAATAATGGTTTTTATCGATTGGCGCGAAGGACACGCATCTCGACGAAGTGTTTGATATATCCTGGCACGAGTCCACCTATCCAGAATCGCTTATATGTGAAGATGCCATTCTTGTCTCCGAGGCTGATGATCATGGCTTTCGGTGAAGGCTTGTAGGACAGGAGTTCTTGTCGCTTTTCCAACCGGATAATGTTTTTTGCGATGATCTTCCCGTGGGCTTCTGCGTTTTGCGCTGTCTTTTCTTCCTGGATGTTTGTAATATCTCCTCCTGCAAAGATGTTCTTTTCGTTCTCGACTTGCAGGTGCTTGTTCACTTTCACACGTTTTCTCTCGTCGAGACAGGGATGCTGTATTGCGCTCGTGTTGGGAAGTGTTCCTGCGCAGATGAATGCGATGTCTGCTGTTATTTTCTTCCCTTCCCTTGTCATATACGTTTTTCCTTTTACTGACAGGACAAGGTCATCATAGATGATGCTGACATTTCTGTTCTTGAAGAAGGATGCAGCGTATCGCGATACTCCTGGAATGTTTCTCTCGAGGAGGCGGGAAGCGCCATGGATGATGGTCAATTTCTTCTCCGGGTAATGGGTTGCAATCTCTGCTGCAAGTTCGACTCCGATATAGCCACCGCCGATGATAAGGATGCTTTTTGCCTTTTTCACCTGTTCCTTGGCTGCATGAATACTTGCACTTGACGCGCCATCATAGCAATATGTGCCAGAGATGGGGAGAAATGGGCGAAATCCTGTTGCGAGAATGAGGTAATCAAAGGGTATGTTTTTCTTGAGTGTGACTTTTCCATTTTCGTAGGAAGCGCGTCCCTTTAGAATTCTTGAGTTTGAGAGGGTTTCCTTGTAGGGGATGCGCAGGCGTTCGTGTGGTCCTGAGAGGTATTTGAGTATGCTTGGCGTATATTCGAAATAGTCTTTTGGATCGATAAGGGTGACTGAGAATTGCTTTTCCAGGTGTTTTGCTGCGATAAGTCCACAGAATCCGCCACCGATGACAAGGACGCGTTTCAGGGATAGTGATTTATTTCTTTGCAGTAACGTAGAGTTCGTTGACTTTTCCCCAGTTGACAAGGTTGAACCAGGCTTTTATGAATTCTGCCCGCTTATATTGGTATTGGAGGTAGTATGCGTGTTCCCAGACATCAATAACCAAGAGGGGTGTATTGCCTTCGGTTGTTGGCGAGTCCTGGTTTGGGGTATTCATGATCTCAAGCTTTCCGTTGTTCAGTACAAGCCAGGTCCAGCCTGATCCAAAGAGTTTTGCTGCATTGTCTGAGAATTTTTGCTTGAATGTGTCAAAGTCTCCAAATGTGTCGGTGATTGCCTTTGCGATCTCTCCCTGGAAGGGCACGTCCTTTTTCATGATGTTCCAGAAGAAGGTATGGTTGGCAACTCCTCCGCCAAAGTTTCTTATGCCCGCTTGGATGGGAAAAGGCAGTGCCTTGAGATTCTTGACAAGGGCTTCTGGTGTTTGCGTGTAGAGGTCTTCTTTTCCGTCTATTGTCAGGTTGAGCTTGTCTACGTAGGCCTGATGGTGGTTGCCATGGTGTATTTTCATGGTCTGCTCGCTGATGAATGGTTCGAGCGCGTTGTACGGGTAGGGTAGTTGTGGTAGAGTAAATGCCATAATATCACCTCATTGTTTATTTTTATCGTATATGATTCTTGATTTATATCTTTCCGACGAGTTCTTTTCCTGGCTTGAGTGTCTTTGCTCCAGGTTTCCAGCTTGCAGGGCAGACTTCTCCCTTGTGCTCGCGCACATAGCTTGCTGCCTGAAGCTTGCGAAGAATCTCTGCTGTGCTTCGTCCGATGGAGTTGTCGTGGATGTCAGCAGCTTTGAGGATGCCGTCTGGGTCGATTATAAATGTTCCTCTGAGTGAGAGTCCTTCATCTTCGATCATCGTGCCAAACATCCTGCATATTCGTCCTGTCGGGTCTGCGAGCATGGGATAGTTGATTTTCTTTATTGTCGGCGAGTTGTCATGCCATGCTTTATGGACAAACCAGGTGTCTGTGGAGACAGAAAATACTTCTGCGTTTGCTTTCTTGAAGGCTTCATAGTTGTCTGCGGCTTCGGTGAGCTCTGTCGGGCAGATGAAAGTGAAGTCTGCAGGGTAGAAGAGGAGAACTACCCATTTTCCTTTATAATCAGATAGGCGTATTTTGGTGTTCTCGTCTTTGTAGTATGCGTCTGCCGTGAAATCAGGCACTGTCTCGTTGATGCGTATCATTCTTTTACCTCCGAATCGATCAGAATAATCTTTACAATCGTTAATCACTCATGATATTTAAAGATTACGGTCAGAAGTGGTTTGTGAAGAACAGTGAAAGAAGGGGTCAGAACGGGATCAGAAGAACAGGAGGTAGGGGGAGGAAGACGGGTTTTCCCTACCCCCGCCCGTGCTTTTCGCACGGGCATAAGTTCCTGCCTTTGGCAGGAAGAAGTGGAATCAGTGACCGTGTGCCAAACGCACACGGATCCTTCCCGCCAATGGCGGGCAGAATAATGGAAAAGAAAAGGCGAAATATTACCAATGCAAAAAAAATAATGTCGAGAACCACGTATTCCCCCTACAATACAGAAATATGAATGTAAGGGGAAAAACAAAGAGAATGAGGTTTTCCCGGGCCAGAACTCAAGTTTTCAAGAAAGTCAAATGAATGACCCACTACCTCAGAAGGCTCAAACCACGCACCATTTCCCCTTACAATTAATAATCTCATTTGTAAGGGGAAAAGTTTAAATACGCGTGTGCATTCTTTCTCACAGATGGTATATATTCACAAGAAGGTTGTAGGAGATCAGTCATATTACACATTGCGAATCTCTGAGAGAAAGGGAAATCGGGTCATCACAAGAGATATTTGTTCCTTAGGATCTGATCTTGCAAAGATCAATCTGGAACACGTGGAGAAGCAGTATCAGGACAAGATCCGAAAGTCCCACAGGACATTAAGACGATTTCTGGAATCAAACATTTTTGAAGAGAAAGCAAGGAAGATGAAGCTCAAGAAGCAATTGCTCTTAAAGCAGGATGATCTGGCATTGATTGAAGGAGCACGTCTCCATTACACGACGAAATTCGCAAAGCTTGACGAGAAGACAAAAGAGGAGGTTTTCGAGAATTTCCTCTTGCGCTTTGCAGTGAATTCGACTGCAATCGAGGGAAACACGATCAGCCTGAAGGATGCTGCACGGTTATTGCGGGAAGATATCATTCCTAAGAATCACACTATGCGGGAAGTCTATGACCTGACGAATACTGAGAAGGTGTTCTTTGACGTGCAGAGTAGACAATCTGTATTCGATGCTGATCTCATCATCGACATCCATGATAAGCTCCTCGAGAATATTGATGTGCGAAAGGGATTTCGGAATCATGACATCCATATCATGGGACAACCATTCAAGCCAACACCTGCACAGTATGTCAAGGCAGATGTCGATATTCTGCTGAAATGGTATGCTGAACAGGAGAATGAACTCCACCCCTTCGTCTTAGCAGTCCTCTTCCATCACAAGTTTGAGAGCATCCACCCTTTTAGCGACGGCAATGGGCGGACTGGAAGGATGCTCTTGAATCTCATCCTGATGCAGCACGAGTATCCACCCATTGTTGTCAACACGAGGGATAGGAAAGAGTACCTTGATGCGATGAATGCTTCTGATAAGGCAATCCAAAAAAGTCTGACCGCAGTCGATGAAAAGTACGAGAAACTTGTCCATTTCATGGCGGTACAACTGCAACAATCGTATTGGGATATGTTCCTCTTCTGATAGGTCAGCATTAAACTTATAA
>JBDRSD010000052.1:0-8788 GCA_043825215.1 Nanobdellota archaeon | reverse complement strand
CCGAACATGTTGACAGCCTTGAGGGCGGCCGGACTTCTCTGTGGCCGCAGGATCACAGCCAATCTCACCTCGACAAGTTGTCTACCCTCTGTGCAGAGTGCTTCGGATCCCACCCGTGCGATCTTGATGAGGATCATCTTGATTGGCACTTCGATAAGATGTGATCCTATCCATGTGAGGAAGGGCTTGTCGAAGAACTCCACACTTTTTATGCCTACTCTGAGGATTCCCATGCCCTTTTCTGGCATGATCTTGCGCGGGTTGGCCACAATGAGGCTCACTCCTGTCGTGATACACACACAAGAGATGATAATGCCAATGGCAAACACAGCGTGAGAGAGGACGAGACCTGACCTGATGACCAGGACCAATCCCAGCCCGCCGATGATGAACAGCGGCAAGCCAATGTTACCGTACGACTGAACCTTCATATTCCTTTTCCTTTCTTCTTCACAAGCTCATCTGGAAGCACGTCCCGGATGAGCCTGCTATTCCTTGGGAGGATGATGAAGACCATCGCGAAATGGAAGATGATTAAGAGAAGGATGAACTTTGGAACGGAGCAAAGCAGTGCATACGCTGGCACCATCCACAGAAGCATCTTCGTCACCTTCCACTCAATCGTTCTCGCGATCTTGTCAACTGCCTCCCTTTCAATCTTGCCTTCCTGATACACTGCCCAGACCTTGTTCACTCCCTTCCTGTACGCTGGGAAAAGACAGATCAAGGGATAAAGAGTCAGGAAAGCAACGAAGATCGTGTGAAAGTTCAACTTCATTGCTTCTTCCTTTCTCGGGGGAGATGCGCACAACCACACCGCACAACCACACTCGCATCTCCCCCAGAGACCTTGCTACTTCACTTCGTCCACCTTCTCGATACGCGCCCGTTCGAGAGCAGTACCCGCACGAGTGTATTCAGCTTACTTCAGCGAGATCATCCGCGACTTCCCGACCAGAAAACTCACATGCTCTTGAGACCCTTGACGGACACCAACCAGGTGGGAGCCATCCGGCAATGTCGACTCGAGGACTTCTCTGAGTTCTGTCATGTCCTTGTCGTTCTCGAGAGCATACAAACACTCTTGTACGATGTGCGCACGCCATTCAATCCTATTGTTTTTTCCAGGAATCCATTCGACAATGATACACCTTACTTGAGGATCCCCGGTGGTCTCGGTAACTCCGATTGTGTCGATTACCGAGATGTCGTTCGGGTTCGGTTCTGCGCATCCGGCGAGGAGCACAACAATGAGGAACATGCAGATCATTTTTTCCTTCCTTTCTTCGTACGCGCGTACCTGAAATTCAGGGTTTTCCGACGCGGTACGATGGTTCTTCCAACTTACTGCTTCCTTCTTGCTTCTTTGTTACGTAGTCCGACTCCTCCTGAGTTTGGTAATGTTCGCAATGAGAATGATGCTGCTCATACACATCACGATAATACCGAAAACCTTCCAGGAGGTCTCAAGATACAGGCCAAGTCCGATGAGAACGACAATCGCTTCATCGAACACACTCTTGATCTTCCACTTCATGACCCAACTAGCCATCGTCAGGATGAGGAGTGCAGATCCAAGAACGAGCATCCACATCGGAATCATCGTTTCCTCCTTTCTTCGTACGCGCGACCTTCTTCATCGCTAACGCGCGACCTTCTTCCTTCTTGCAAGGACTGCGACACTTCCATGCCCGAGGATGAGCAGGATTGGCATCACATACCCTGTCCACTCACCATGCCTGAGGTTAACAACAGCACCCGTGAGAAAGGGAGCAATCGTCCAGAACCACCAGGCAAGCGGTGTTTCAATCTTCGGATCCCTCCACACGCCCTTGATCGTGGGAATGAAGGATACCGCGAGACCGATGACGATGATGAAGTTCGCACCAGTCGCAGTCTTGAACAACCACCACACCAAAGCTGCAACGAGACCGATAGCCAAACTCCACAGATCGTTATGCTTCGGCCAGCCGATCTTTCCTGAAAACAGCAAGATGGAAAAGGTGACAAGGTTCGCGACCGTTCCTGCAAAGAACTGCAAAGCCATCACCCAATCAGTCATGCTGCTGAACGAGAACGCATTCAACGCCGAGAGAAACGCCCAGATCAACCAGGACACCGGATTCGGCTTCGACCTCCCTGTCAGGCTCTGCACATTGTACAGCGTGTAGCCTGTGACGTGGAGGAGCGCTGCCGCAACTGCCAAGTACACTGAAAGCATCAACTCCTCCTTCCTATTCAAGGTTCTTGTTATCGCGCAAACACTGCGATGATGATCGTGATGCTTTCACACACGCTGATGAGCATCGACCAGAACATCGCCGAACTTTTCACACGGATGCCTTCGAGGACCATCGCGATCTGAATCACGACGAAGATGACCCACATGGTAAGCGAAATGCCCTCAATGCTCGGAGCCGTTAGCGCTGTCCAGACCTGCGGAGCAAGAGCCAAGGGGTTAAGGAAGAGCACGCTTCCGATCACCCGCTTGAAACCCTTGCGATCGAGAAGGCTCCCGAACCTCTTGTGAAGCATATCTACAGAGTCCATGACTCCTCCTTACTTCTTAAGAAGTTCGCGGACGGTGTCCTTGACGATGAACCTGATGCCCACGCCGAACGCGAACGCCGGGACGAGGTAGCAGATAAACTCAAGCAGACGCAACCAAATGGTATCCGTTGGCAAAGGATCTGCAGTGATCACCGCCAACACCTGCAAACCCAACGCTATAAGAACTACTCCGAAGAACAACATGACTCTTTCCCCTTTCTTCGTACGCGCGTACGTGAAAACAGGGTTTTCCGACGCTGTACGATGGTTCTTCCGACTTACTACTCAATTCGTCGTATCTCTGTAGACATCTATCTAGAGAATTCGTTCTCCCCACATACAGTCTACGCGGGTTTTCCGAACGGTATTCCGGGCAATCAGTGCTACCAGGTTATACGCTATCGGGCGGATGCAGCTTGCGATCTGGGTGCGAGTATCAAGTACTTCTTCCATCCCTTCTCTGAACGAACCTCACGAATGTCAATCAATCCTAATGCGACAAGTTCATCTTTGAGCCTGTTTCCTTTCCTTCCTGAGAGGGAGAGGTGTGCATAGATTTGACTGATGGTCAAATGTGGGTTTGCATGTACTGCTCCTAAAAAAATTGTTTGGTTGTGTGTTAAATGTGAAATCTGTGAAATTGGAGTACTGACAGTACTCTGTGAAACTGGTGAATTAGTAATAGGGATATGTTGTGCGTTATACTTGAGTTGCTTTGTGAAAATACCTTCCTGCTTTTGCTTGAATTCTCTCGCGTAATCCTCATCAGAAAGCTGGTCAAGAGGCTTTCTCTTCGATACCGTATGCGGAACTGAAAATTCCTTTGGCCCGTGGATCTTATCCACAGCCTCGAATTCTTTTCTCTTCACGTCAGTCGTCTGTTCTTTTGGATTGCGCACACCGATTCCTGCAAGGCGAAAATCAACCTTGTCGATCTGCTTTTTCATCTGGTTCTCGATCTTGTGGACTGCAGCTTCCTTTTCCTTTTCCATCTTCTTCTCCAGGCGATTCTTGAGCGCGATGAGTTTCTCTTCAGCATCCTCTTCCTGCTTTTCAATGATTATTTCGTGAGATGTTGTCCCATCATCCATGCAGGACAAGACGATCTTTTGCATGCGCATCTCATGGGAGATTGCATCCATGCGCGAGATGAGATTCTCGTCAAGGAAGCGTTCTTTCACAAGCGGGATGAACGGAACCGTTATGAGAAACGGCCGATGATGCCGCTCAGCAAGGCGCACAATTGCAGAACCAACAGGAAGCATGGAAAAGTAATCCTTTTTCTCCTGCATCATCATAACTCCAGAAACCGCCTGGATGTCCTGAGGCAGCATCTGTTGGAAAGCGATATTGCATGCGGAATTTCCTGCGACAACTTCAGATAGTTTTGAGATGTGCTGGTCCATGCATATCATGGAGATGCCGTACTCGCGGATCTCCCTGTACATGGAATCGACTATTGATTCTTTCATGAAAACAG
The DNA here is from genome assembly GCA_043825215.1 of Nanobdellota archaeon. Taxonomy (GTDB): domain Archaea; phylum Nanobdellota; class Nanobdellia; order Woesearchaeales; family JAHJEM01; genus JAHJEM01. The sequence goes on along the minus strand of JBDRSD010000052.1, from coordinate 4,758 downwards.
GCTTGTCCTTCAGGAAGATATTGTGCGCTTCATCGACGATGATCGCACTCTTGAAGTCTGAAGTGTGCTCTTCCTGATTGGATTTCTTCAGCTTGTAGATGTAGGTGAGTAGGTACTCGCAGAAGAACTTCTTCTCTGAGGCGCCAAGTGCTTGCAATTCGAAGATGACCTTTCCAGCAAGGATGTCCTCAACTGAAAATCCGCCGTCCTCTTTCGCGTTGATCGTATCAGCAAAGCCTCCGAAAGTGAGGGAGTGGGCGATACGAAGAGCTGATGCGAGCCATTCTGATTCGCGGCCGCGCTTGTACTCGTCCTGCTTGTCCTCGAGAATCAGCTTCACCTGATGCCACGTCGGATAGACGTTCGATCCCTTGTAGACACCGTAGAGCTTGAATGCCTCGTCGAGCGCTTCTGAGATGAGCTTATGCACGCCGTGGCTTGCGAAAAATGATTCGTTGATGATGTCTGCGAGAATTCCAATCCACTCCTTTGGCATGATTCCTTTTGGCGGGCGGTTGATGTTGATCCTGAAATGGTTGGCGATCTTGTCGTTTCCCACAGTAAAGAGCATGATTCTAGGCTCAAGATGCATGAGGGGCCGAAAAGAAGACTTCCAGTCAAAGACGATGAATGGCTTGTTCTTCTGCACAAGGGAATTCAGGATATTGAATCCGAGGTTTGTCTTTCCAGACCCGCTCATCCCTGTGATGCAGATGTGGCGGGGAAAATCTCTGTCGCGAAGACCGAATGGGAAAAGCTCATTCTCTGCATACATGACGGTCCCAAAGGAGTACGGCCCGTCGACAACTCCCTCCTGCGGGGGCTCGAGGAGCACCTGGTCTCCCTGGACGGTATGGAATGTCTTCACATAGAGGGCATGGAGAGCTTGTTCTATCTGGAACTTCTTGTCCTTATCTCCCGTCATGCGATAGGCAAAAAGGATCTTATCAGCTTTTTCGCCAAGCATTGGCCGAAGCTTTCGGCACATTTCTTCAACATTTGGGGCGTGTTCAGCTTGTGTCATTTTGTAGAAATTTAAAAGTCCATGAGGTTTGTCAGCATGGTTGACTGATTGACCTTGTTCTGGAATTCTGCGATGTGGATCCGAAGTTCGCGCTTTAAGTTTGCGACATCCTTCCACAGGTTGAGTTTCTCTTTTGTTTTCTCTTCTTCGACCTCGATCTCCTTCTTCTTGATCTCGATGAGCTCAGTTATCGACATCTCCTTCCACTTGACAGCAAGGAAATTCGAGATGTCCATCTTGACCTTCTCAAGGTCGGTTGTTATTTCCTTTGAGAGCACTTCCCTTTTTTCTATGAGGACTTCGATATCAGTGATGAGATCCTTGAGTGAATTGATCCCGTCCTGCTGGACATCTTTTAGGAGAGAATCGATATCAGGGATGTTCTTGTCAGACATCATTGTTTTTGCCTGATACTCTTCAGTTCTTAATTGTTCTTCTGTGTTTTTCATGTTTTGCCGAAAAATGATTTTGCAAGGGTTTTCCGGGATCTGGCAGGTTTTCCGGTGATAATTTCTACTGTTGAGTGGCAACTTCTATTTAAATGTTTCGTTTTTAGTGTTACTTCTGGGTGGTAAATTATTTATATGAGTCTGTGTTTTCAGGTGTCAGGAACATTGTGAAGCACAAGTGTACACCAGCAACCATGATACCAGAACTCGAGATAACAATACGGGCAGAGATATCCTGCCTCAAGGCAGATCATCCGCAGGACTGGGCACGACGGTACTTCAACAACTTCTACGCAAACTTTCCAACCCTCGATGATGTAGGCATGTACAGGGAGATTGCAATGGAGGGCTATCTTGACGATGAAACCTACACTGATTCCTCCCTGAGCCAGAAAAAACAGTCGCAGACAAGAAAAGAGTATTTCGCGACAATTGATAGGACTGTGCAGACTCTCGGCGAGACTGGGCGCATCCTTCCTTTCGCACCAGCCCTATCTGCAAAAATCCTTACAGAATTCAATGCACTCAGTTTTACCGGTTTTCAAGAACTTGAGTCCTATGCTGAAAAAGAAACTCACAGGGGAACCCTCCACTCCATGTTCTGCGAGATCTACCTTCCTGTCTATATCTCCCTTCGCGAGCAAGGCTATTCCCACACTGACCTGACTGCATGATGAAGGTGAGTCGATTTTCTCCGAGACACAGACTCCTCAAGAAAGTGATCCGCGACCTTGGAAAACCCGCGTAACTCAAGAATCAGAGGCTTTCCCAGGCTTTTCCTCTTTTGCCTTCTCTTTCACCTTTGGCTTCTCTTCAGCAAGCTTGATTAACTTGATGACCGTTACTGGGCAGGAATAGGCAGCATCATCATTGAGCTTGAACTCCTCCTCATCAATGATGAGTTCCCACTTCTTCGTTTCCTTGTTGAAGGTCGCTCCCTTCAGGTCCACCTTGCCATCATCTGACAAGAGCCAATACTCTGGAGCGATGGCATTGCACACCAACGCGCCTATGCAGGCTTCCCTGTCGAACTCGATCCTGTACTTTGCCATACTGTAATCCAGGGTATATTTCTTTTTATAAAGCTTCCTCAAAAGGCGAAAAAACCCTTGCCCATTCTTCCCCGAATGCTCAACAATCAAAGCATAACTATATAAATTCTGACCACTGTCTAGTGAGAAAAGAGGTCATTAAGATGAACAAGACACTAGAAAAGATCGTGGGAGCAGCACTGTTTGCCGTTCCCATAGCAGCAAACATCGGCATAGGCATCTATCGGGGCTGTCATGGACAAGGCATCATCCCTGCAGAGGACCCCGCTGCCACAATTGGAGCAGGATTCGCTGTTGCCGGACTCATGAGCACTGTCGGAGGCATCTTTGTCGTTGAAAAAGAATACCCAGGACGCGCCTTTACAGACTCCCTTGCCGTACTTCATGTCAGTCTCCCAAGCATATGGCGTGATCCAGGCGATCGGATACGGCATCGGACAAGCAGCAATAAGAATGGTATAAAGGTGAATAAAAATGACACTAACAGACATCGTAAAAAAGATAGGGTATAACGCATCAAAGGAAGCAGCACATATCGTTGCGCCTCTCGCCGCAGTCTCCAGCATGGCTGGAAAAGGCGGAGCAGGAATCCTCGACAACATCGCAGCAATCTACCACGTCCCAGTACAAGTCTACCACGTGGCAAAAGCATACATCACAAACGAAGGTATCAGAACATTCACCTTCGAACGTATTGGAGAGCTTGCAGACATCGTTGGTAACGCAGCAAAGAACTTGGTCGAACGACCAGCAGAGACAATCGGTGTTGCCGCAGGAGTGTATGCTCTCATCCGCTCCACACCACAGATCCTCAAGTATATAGGAAAGCGAAAAAAACACAAGCACGCTGCACCGTATGGTGTGACAGGATAATTTTTTATTTTCTTCTTGTATGCTTATATTCTTCTAACTATATATCTAGAATGAGTCTGTTGTGGAACGAGAACAGGGATTTGCAGAAGAGGAACAGGTATTTCTTGTTTTCCAGGAGTACTGCCCTGCAATGCAGGGAATAACCCGTGCGTGAGCACGGGTGTCATATATAGTAGCCTGCCCTTTGGGCAGGGAATAGTCCTTGCGCCTTTGGCGCAAGCCTTCAGCCTGGAAAAGAAAGGACGCCGAAAGACCACAGTTTTGGCTACCTCGAACCGCTCTATCAAGATGTAGAATCAGTCTCACCCGGCAGGTATGTGCAGGAACTGGCTGATGAGAAGCCCGATCAGGAATGAGACCGCAGCAACGCCCAAGGATATGCCTGCCATCTCAAGGAACCGCTTCTTGAAGGACTCATCATGGACGACAGAAGTGAAATAGGTGAAGAACGCGATGATTGCGATTGCCGCTGCGACCGTCACGCCAAGCGACACAAAGATATTCCCAAAGAGAAAGAACGGCATGACAAGCAGGATGACAGTAAATACGTAGGCAATGCCTGTATAGACGCTTGCCTTGAACGGGCTTTTCCCACCAATATCCCTGGTCTTTCCTTCCGACTTCTTTGACAAATACTCAGAAGACATCATGGAAAGTGATGCGGCAATTCCCATTATCAGACCGGAAATCCCTACAATTCTCGAGTTCTGGAAGGCGAGCGTGAGTCCGGCAAGGGTTCCAGTCAATTCAACAAGCGCATCATTCAACCCAAGAACCATTGACCCAATATATTCCAGGCGCTCTTCCTTGATCATATCCATGAGTACTTTCTCATGCCGATGCTCATCCTTCATGATTCCAGGCAGCTCTGCATACCTGCCAATCACAGCCTTATAGGTCGTCTGCGCATCCACTTCACCACGCTCAAGAAGCTTGATCGCAAACGTGACCCCGAAAATCCTTGCCAGCCAGGAAAACTTCACAATCTCTGCCCTTCTCGGAAGAACATCCTCCTTTGTGTAGGCCTTCCACACCCCATAATGCCGCAATTCATCATTCGAAATATGCAAGAGTGCTTCCTTATTCTGTCCCTTTGCAGACTGAGCAATACGCCGATACACATGATGGGCTGTTATCTCGTCAGATTGTAGTTTCAGAAGGATATTCTTTGTCTCAGGATCGAGTTCCTTTGGCATTATCTGATTTAATTATCTACTATTTATAAGTTTAATGCTGACCTATCAGAAGAGGAACATATCCCAATACGATTGTTGCAGTTGTACCGCCATGAAATGGACAAGTTTCTCGTACTTTTCATCGACTGCGGTCAGACTTTTTTGGATTGCCTTATCAGAAGCAT
>JBDRSD010000051.1:0-11790 GCA_043825215.1 Nanobdellota archaeon | reverse complement strand
GGCAGTAGGCCAGGCCATGAACAAGAACCCGCACGCGCCGGAAGTTCCCTGCCATCGGGTTGTCGCAAGCGGTGGGGGCTTGGGTGGCTTTGCGAGTGGAAGTTCGAACAAGATCGCAATTCTAAAGAAGGAAGGCGTGCAGGTAAAGGATGACAGGATTGTCGATTTTAAGAAGAAGATGTATAGGTTCCGCCCTATCGGGGTAGAGATGACCATTCTTAAGAAAGAATTCGGGTCTCTGAAGCTGAAAAAACAGACTCAGAGAGCAATGGATGACATCGATGAAGGATACGACTGATTGGCAGAAAAGATTGAACAACGATGCATCGGTTACGCGCGTTCACAAGAGCTTGGTATCAACTTCCTGACGGGTGACCAGAAATTCGAGGATAAGGAAAATGTGGAGTTCGTAAAGTAAAAAGGGGAACCGGCAATATTTCTTGTTCCACGAACAATAACCCGCCGTTGGCGGGCTTTATCCTTTTCGCAAAGCGAAAAGGCAGGCAATGAATTTGAAACCTGCCGAAAGGTAGGAAGGAACTTTTCGCGTGAGCGAAAACTCCAATTCGTGGAAGAAAAGACGAACTACTCGTTCTTCAGCAATGATTATCAATCAAGAAAAATTAATCCCTTCGGATATTGCCTAGATCCCCGTCCAGAACAATCGGCTGCATTGCAACAATCTCGTCTGTATATCCCATCTGCGGAATTGGTTTGAGGATATAGATCGGCTTGTCAAGAACGTATGCAAATCCCATCTCGAGAAGCGAGTTTCCTCCGATATAGCCGGACACTCCGTTCTTGTCTTCGTTGACGATAAGGACAGCGTCTCCCTCGCGTATTTTATGGAAATATCTTCGGATGAGGTCATGGTCGATCTTGTTTCTTGCGGATTCTGTGACGACCTTGTCGAGGCTGGCCATTGCTGCATACTCGCACGTGAATTCAGGAAGGACAACCTCATGTCCCTGTTCTCGAAGTTCCCTTTCGATCTCGACCATGCGCCTGGACAGGCTCATGCTCCCGCAGACGACGATTTTCATGGTTACCTCGGAATCAATAATGTAATATAAATATTCTTAAAATCAAATCGTCTCCATCGAAATTTTCATAAGATCTCATAAGGTAATCGGTACAAGAACAATACAAGCCGTCCTGCCTCTTCTATCGTCTCGAGTTCGTAATGGAGTTGCTCTTTTTTTATCCTGCTTGTCAATATGCGTTTGATATCCCTTATGATTGGTATAGCAGATTTTGTTGCGAAGACAATGAATATCTCTGGCTGGTTGGCTCTGATTCGCATGATGATCTCATCTCCTTTGATCGAGGGATTATAATTCTGCTGGACAAAAAGGGATCTTTGATTAAGCCCATTGAAGAAGCTCACAATTTGGTTCTGAACTTCTCCAAGGGACTTGGATTTTGGCGCAATGCCTACTATGAGCTGGCCAAGGACATTTGCCTGGACAAACTGTGCGATGTGAAGACCGTGTTCACCGTGTTTTTTCCTGATTTTGTCCCTGAGATTTTGCAATTCAAGATGTTTTTTCTTTTCATCCAGTCTTCTCAAGGTAAGCCCCATCTGGGCAAGAATCTTATGGGAAGGATCCCTGAGGTATTGCTCATAGAGGGAATATTCACCACTCGTCCTTTGCTCTTTCACAAGGACTATCGTCTCTTCATCTTGTATAAACCTGATCTGCTTGTCTTTGAATCTTCTGACATACGCCTTGATCTCTTTTAACGAGAATCGTATTCCCCCCTCAACGATATCAGAAGCATCAAGAGAGTCAGAGGGCATTAGGATGCTCCTCCAAGAAAGAAGCAATACTAAGAGGATTATTATCAATAATGAGAGTGCTTCCAGGAAGAATGAGCATATTATCGACCGTTACAGGCTGTTCAATGTATTTATCAACTACCTTTTTTCCGTTCTTATCTATAATGAAAATATCTTGGAGAGAAAAGCCAAGCTCACGTAAAAGCATTGTTTTTTCTTTCAGATTCCAGTCTTTAATTGATAATAATTCCACCTTGTGCTTCCCTTTCCCTATGACAATACGTAAAGATATTTAAATAGTTATTCCTTTAAAAACAGGGTTTTTTCCGGATCAGTCGTATTTCTTCTTCTTGGTTTTCTTGATCTCGCGTTCGAGATTGAGTTTGTCCAAGAGTTCTTTGTATCGATTACGGATAGTAACCTCTGTCACGCCGGCAACGTCTGCGACTTCGCGCTGTGTTCTCTTCTCGCCGTTGATGAGTGCGGCGACATAGAGTGCTGCTGCGGCAATTCCTGTCGGTCCTCGTCCAGAGGTGAGTTCGACGCCTTGGGCGTTCTCGATGATCTCGACAGATTTACTCTGCGTCTCTGCATTCAGCTTCAGTGCGCTAGCAAACCGTGCAATATAGTCTGCCGGGTTTGATGGCAATATCTTGATGCCAAGTTCCCTTGTAATAAAGCGATACGTCCTTCCGATCTCTTTTTTCTCGATTCCTGAAGATTCAGAGAGCTCGTCCAGGGTCCGGGGGACATCGTGTCTTCGGCAGGCAGCATATAATGCTCCTGCAACAACAGACTCCATGCTCCGGCCCCTGACAAGCCCTTTTTGAACAGCAAGGGTGTAGATCCTCGATGCCTCTTCCTCGACTGAGGAGGGAAGCTTGAGGTAGGAGGAAACTCTCTTGAGTTCTGCGAGGGCTAGCTTTAAATTTCTTTCGATTGCTGTGGAGATTCTCTGCTGCCATTTTCTTAGGCGGAAGAACTTGTTCTTGTTTTTTCCGCCAAGTTGATAGAGGTCGGCCTTTCGCCCCACATCGGTTCCGAGGCCTTGATCAAAATGTGTGTAGGACATGGGAGCTCCAGTCCTTCTTTTTCGTGCTGCTGCGTCGCTGTCGAATTCTCGCCATTCCTGGTCAAAGTCGACCATTTTTTCTTCGACGACGAGTCCGCAGTCCTTGCAGATGATTTCTCCCTTATCTTTGTTCCAGAACAGGTTGATGCCACCGCATTCGGGGCATTTCTTGACGAAAGCCATTTTGTTCCTCCCCAACGATTAAGATGTTGTTGCAATATATTGCTTGAATGACAACAATGTTTTTATAGGAGAACCATGATTCATTTATAAAGTTTTCGGTATTTTCAGACGTGAAAGGTCGTTTTCCATTTCTCGTCGATAGATTTAAAAGCTTATCGCTTGATGAGCCAATCACGACAGGATGAAGAGCACAAATCCCGCAATAAGCAGCATTCTGATGGTCTTGTCAAGACTCTTCGCATCTTTGATTTAGTCCAGCAGTTTAACCAGTTCTTCTGTTGTATATATTTTTACTTCATTTTGCCCTTTCTTGAGCAGTTTGTCATTGGTCCATATTGCGCAGTTCATCTTCAGTGCAAGGGCAAAATAATCGACGTCTTTTTCGTCAGGAGATATCCTTCTTGCCTCTGCAATAAATTTCTCAGTCTCTTCATTCGGGATTGTCTTTATCTTTGCTTTGATGACCTCAAAGACAGCAAGGAATTCCTTTTCTGTTCTCTTGGTTTTCTCAAGAATCTCTCCTTTGTACTTCTTGAATTCCTCAAAGATAAATTCAGGGCAGAAAAGATGCAGTTCAGTCTCGAGCATGATCTCTTCTGTCTTTGCGCTCTTTATCAAGATCGCGAAAAGGACATTCGCATCTACGACCAAGTCCATTGCCTATCGTCTTTTGGCGAGCTTCCTGTTCAGCTCCCGCCCCATTCGTATTGCGTCCGCTTCAGTCATGGTGCTATCTGACTTGAATCTCTTGATCAGTTCCAGGTCGTGTATTTTCTGGTCAAAGGCCTCTCTTGCAACTGCGCTCCAGTTGATCTCTGCAAAAGAGTCCATTTTCTGCTTCATTTCCGAAGGAACTGCCAATGTGACGTTTACCATGTTTTCACCTCTCGTGTAAATATGTGAAAATATGTATAAATATTTAAATTTACCTATTTTGCTCCTGATTTCACCGATTTTTCATAAATCACAATCCAAGTCTCTTTTTTGCTTGTTTTTCAGTAAGGAATCAACCTTTTTTATTCTGTCTCTTGCTTTTAAGGGAGCCACTATTCCCAGGATTTGATTTGAACTGTTTGATAATAGGTTTTGCGATATTCCAAAGGAAATCAAAATGTTTTCTATATGCCTCAGCTATCTCTTGTTTTTCGATGATGATTGTTGTCATGGGTTTTGTAAAATCGACAAGATAGACTTTGTTTGCGCAGACCATGACTCGCACAGGTGAAAGGTATTCAGGGGGAAGATATCTGATGTTTGCGTAGGGGTTGGGCGACTTAAATCCTCTTGCAAAGAGGAGTCGTTCATTGACACAGTATTTTTTTGCTTCTGTAAAATATTCCTGCAATTGGGCAGGGAAGTGCTTGACATAGTCATCTTCATCAGTGCCATAACCAGCAGAGCCCTTCACACCGTTTCGGTATTGATCTAGTATATCTCGCAAGGCAATGATGGGTCCTTGAGTTCCTCTATAGATAACTGCTTCAGGCATCTTATGCTCTTTTCTTTTTGCTTCGAGACGAGGGAGTATTCTCCGTATTGCCTCCTGACTGCTTCCAAGTTCCAATTTTTTCTCCTCAAGATAGTCTATCAAGCGTTCTGCAGGAGTTGCCGCATAATGGTATTTTCCATTCTCGATGACATAGCTTGCCAGGCCTTTTACAACCAGGCGCGAGAGCACTTCATACACTTTTGAGCTTGAGATGTTCGCCTCCTTGGTTATTCTTCCAGTTGTTGAGAGTCCAATCTCTAATAATGCAAGATACACATCTATTTCTCCTTTGGTAAGTCCGATCTTTTCTAATGCTGAGCGTATATTATTCATTCTTCTACCCAGTAAGGGGGGAGTAATATTTAAATATATCTTAAAATATTAACTACTACAAAATAGTAAAGGAGGTTGACAATGAAAGATAGATTAGGTTTATTAAAAATAGTGGATGAGTCAATAGAAGAACTCAAACAAAGAAATGGACAAGCATACACATTAGAAGCTGCAGGAATTGTAATCGAAAAATGCAAGCCTCCAGGCATACTCCCTGGCTGGGCGCGCCCATTATATGATAGGTTCATTGATCAATATGTCGTGAAAAGTAATGATGAGAAGTCTGGAGAAGAGATGCAATTACAGCTGACCCGAGGAAAGATTGGTGCGAAGAGACCGAATCTTATACTATTGATAGGAGATACTGTTATTGAGAGGGATCTTCCCAGCGGAAAATATGAAGGTTTTGATATAAAAAATGCATCCTCTCTTTCAAACACCCGCTTGTTTCCAACATTTTGGAAAGCACAAAAAACATATGCGCCGTTTCGACAGTATATACCCAAGACCTTCACTCTTGCATTTGGGAATCCGCACATGCCATACCTATAGGCCTGACAATTATAGCAGGAAAAGAACAAGCCCTGCCACAAGCGGTATCGTGATATTATCGTCGAGGATGCCGATGGCTTCAATGATCATCGCAACGCCTGCGGCGATGAATGCCACCCACCAGGTGACGAAAAACATGGCTGCAAGCCCGCCAAAGATGATTCCTGCGAGTGTTCCTTCGATGGTCTTTTTCTTGTTGAGCGGGTTTTTGATCCTGCCGTAATACTTGCCGACAAGCGTGCTCATGCCGTCGCCGAATGCGAGGATGAGTATTGCCGGAAGGGCAATTTCTCGTGGGAAGACATAGAGTACGATGATCGATCCGAGAATGAAAGTAAGTGCGCCGATTCCCGGAATCTTGCCTTTCCTGTCCATCCTGTCGAGGAACCACCAGATGAATTTTGCTTTGGTCTTTTTTGCAAGAAGGGATATGATAATTCCCAGGATGAGGATTCCTATAAGGACGTATGTCTCGATGATTTTTTCGTAGATGAGGAGAACGATGAATACGCCGTTCAATATGTGGGTGAATTGCCTGTTGAATTCATGTGCTTTCTCGTCTTGTTTTCCGTTTTCGAGCTTGAGTGAGGAGATGCCGATGAGAAGTCCTATGGTTGCTCCTGCGAGTACATCTGAGAGGTAATGTGCTCCAAGGTACATGCGTGACAGGCCGACGAGAATTGAAAAGGCGAGAAAATAGTATCGTTCTTTTTTGAAGAGGAAGATGATTGGAATGCAGGCAAAGGCTATTGCAGTGTGGTTTGAGGGAAAGCTATAGGTTGCCTCGTGGACGAGTGAGATGATATTGAGCACAGTTTCGGGTCGTCCTCGCAGGAATGCGTTCTTGAGAAGATACACGAGAATTGATGTGACAAATACTGACAAGGCAAGGAAGGGTACATAACGTGCTTTCTTTCGTCTAAAGAGAAGGACTGCAGGAATGATGTACAGGATGAAGATGACGAGCCTGTAGTCTGATACGAATTTGAAGAATGCAGTGAGTGTGGGTTCCTTTAATGAGAAGAATGCGAGGAAGATGAAATTGTCGATGAGAAAGGAGAGAAGGATGATTGCGATTGCACTGATGAATAAGAGGAGTTTTTTCATGTGAAGCCTCGTTTGATAAAGATTTCAAGTGCGGAGGCGCCTGAGAGCATGACGATCGTAACGATGATACCTGCCATAAGGACGCCGATGATTGTTGCGAGGAAGAAGTGTCGTTTTTTCATGCCGAGAAGTTTTGCCACGAGTGCTCCTGAGTAGACGCCTGTCCCTGGAAGCGGGATTCCTATGAAGAGGCCGACAGAGAGGATGCCGTACGTAACCACGCCTTTGTCGATCTTTTTTTGTAGGCGGATGATGTATTTGTCATAGATGCGTTTGACAAAGCGAATCTTTGTGAGGATGAGAATGATCCAGTCGAGAAGGATATAGATGATGATTCCTATGAGGATATTAGCGAGGATTGCGACAATGAAGATGAAAAGCCAGTTCTCCCGTCCGTAGGTGATAATCCCGTAGGGAATACTTGCGCGAAGTTCCAGGAATGGAATGAGTGTTATTGCTGCAATTGTGAGGAGCTCTTTGAGCATGGACGAGTGATTGCGGGCCCAGAATTATAAATGTTTCCATGCAAAAAAAGCAGCAGGGGGATGATTCATTTCACATTTTGAATAATTCACCTGATTTTGGTTCAGCATAGATGACGTAGGAAAGAATGATTCTATTCACTAAATGAATGCGACCCTATTCTTTTTCCAGCAGCCACTTCCATAAGGGGATATGCAGGATATTTTTCTCTTTTTTCTCGGTATTTTTCGTGATGAGTATCATTTTTTTCATGTTCCTGAGATCTTTTTTTGCTGCAAGGAGCGCATTTGTTTCTCTTTCACCTATTGCATCGGTGAAGCTGACGTTAATTCCGATGAGTGTGTTATCTGGGTTCTTTAGTATGAAGTCCACTTCGTGCTTTTCGTCTGTCCAGTAGTAGATGTCCCTATTTCTTCTTTTCAATTCCACACACACGAGGTTTTCGACAAGCTTTCCTTCATCCTTGGAAAAGGTAAATCCTGCAGCATTGCGAAGTCCCGTGTCAATACAGTAGATTTTTGTAGGGATTGTCTTTTGCACCTTGAATGAGTAGGAGAAGTGATCCAGGGTGAAAAGCAGGAATGCGTCTTTATAATAAGAGATATAGTCCTTGATGGAATCATAAGATAATCCTAGAGTATTTCGAAGATTCCTTAAGGATATTGTTGTCGTGATGTTCGTGATGGCGTAGAGCGCGAGATCCCTTGCTTTCTGCGCATTCAATGTGTGCCTATTGATGATGTCCTTGTAGAGGATGTCGTCAAAATACTGCATGAGAAGCTTGTTCTTGAATTCCTTGTCTGTTAAAAAGACCTGGGGGAACCCGCCATACTTTAGGTATTCCTGCAATTCGTGGTGAATAAGGTGCAGTTGTCTATCCGTCACCAACCCTTTTATCGTTGATCCATAGTTTATGCCTGCAAAGGACAAGTACTCGCCGAGGCTGAGGGGAAAGACTATAAAACTCACGTTCCTCCCGGTAATCAGCGTTGAATACTCTTTTTTCAGCAAATAGGAAGACGAGCCTGAAATGACGAACTTGCAGTCCAATTTCTTATCATAGGCGTTTCGCAGCCATCTTTCCCATCCATCCTTGCGATGGATCTCATCAAGGAATATATACGCCTTGTCTTTTGGATTGATATCTTCCCTGTAAGCAGCATATATGTTATCCAGTGATTCGACGCCGAGTTTTGCATCTTCAAGGTTCAGGAAAAGAATGTTTTTCGGGTTGGTCTTCTGCTTGAGCAGTGCTGCAATCATCTGGTACATCAGTGTGCTTTTTCCGCTTCTTCGGATGCCAGTTATTACCGTGATCTCTTTAATCTTGAGGGATTTGATGATCAGGTCATACCCTGTTCTTGGCTTTCCTGTGAAACGTTCATCGATAGTGCTATCTATCCACCAGGGATTGTATTCCGCGAGCTTTTGGATATCCATGTTACGATAGAATGTAACAAATACTATATAAATGTTACGGTTTAACGTAACATACGAACGACCTCATTATCAGGTTACAAGTCAATATCCGAGTACTTTCCGTTTTTTTGTGATTGTCAATCGAGCACCAGAACAAGTATTTAAAGAAGCACTGTAATCTAATTTCGGAATCATTCACTAGACTTTCTATTCTGTACAAATGATGTCTGTACCCACACAAACCCCATACAAGACACACGTGTTTGCTACTCATCAGTAATTTTATAAATTTACACCCAGTTCCTTTTAAAATGACCATTAGCGGTAAAGGAAATACACTTGATCATATCAGAATCGCATTCCCTGATATACCAGTTTCCGAGTATGTGCGATTCTCTCGTCTTGAAGGGACAGGATGGTTCGATAGAAAACTGATGAAGATCGCAAATAAGCTAGGCTTTCCCTTAATGATCAGATCTGATTTTCAAGGAGAGGATGGTGTCGGCCACAGTTTTGCTGGACAATTTGATTCAGTCATAGCTCAATACAATGGTCATTTTGTTTCTCTTTTCCATAAAGTTAGGGAAGAATACAAGAAGGACAAAATAACAAAATATGCAGAATCAAGAGATATTCCCGTTCCAGAAGGACCCATAGACGTCATTTTGCAAAAATACGTTCCGCCTGGACTCAGAGGAATCATCTCTGAACATCCATCAGGAAAAGCCTACCTTTTAGATTTCATTCGTAAGATGGATGAATATGAGCGGTTTCCGATGAAAAAGGGGTTTGTCGTCCCTAAAAATAACCCTCTTTTAGGCAACCCTTACAACGAGGAAATACAACAAATCATCCTTCTCGCAATTCACGACTATAAACGAATAGCAGATTCAATCAATCCAAATTTTACAGGACAAATGGAATTCAGCGTAATACCCTATTCAGTCTTTCAATACCGCCAATTCAAACCCAGAGAAATAGAAACTTTCAAACTTCCTAGAGGAAAAAAGAAACAAGAAATCTGGTATGACGCACCACTCACATTCGGCAAGACACCTCCTGAAGGTCTTGAACTCACAGTATACCAACAACTATTCTCCAATTGGACACAACAACCGCAACAGGCAGTTCTTGCACTCGAGGGAATCACTGACGAAGCACCCATCCTCTCGACTATGCAGCCGCTTCCAGCCGTATTGTTCTTTATGGAAAATGCTAGACAATGTCACCCCTTGCAAAGCCATGAAACATTCTGCCTTTTAGAAAGACCTGTTCAGATAGCTTTTGTCGATCCGCAACTTGTTCTGTACGAAGGTTTCAAAGGAGCCAAAATAAGATATTGGAGTGAAGGTAGGCGAGGATTAATCAAAGTCTTAGAACAACCAAACAAAATAGTATGAAGACAATAGCTTAAAGAATCACACTCACTCTCCTGACTTCTCGGTCAAGACACATATTATCGAACTAGCATTGATATCTCTTTTGCGTTTTGTCACTTGCGATGTGGATAAAAAGGATGATCTTTTTTATAAGAAGCGAACAGATTGTATCTTTTCCACTCGCTCTTTCACATAGCTTGAATCAAGAAGCGCAGATATGAGCCCTTTGATCGTCGTGTGCTTCCTTTTCACGTAGGCGTGCACGCGGCTGTTTTTTATGAAGAGCTCGTTCTCGGCATGTTTGGTGATAAATTCCTTGTAGTGCCGCTTTGACCTGGTGGGTGGTCCCATGCGCTCTTCGAGTTCTGAGAGCTCTTCTTTCTTGACGATATAATAGAGGATGGTTGATGGCAGGAACTGCCATCCAGATGCATAGGTGACGAAACCTTTTTCTGTGATCTCTTTTTTGAGGAATTCGTACACTTTGTGCGCTTTTGCGCCCGCGACGTCAGGCTTTCCTTCGGCAGGTATGATATTGACTCGTACAAGCACACTCTCCCCGTACTGTGCCTTCACCTCTTTCAGGTATGCTTCATCGATTGTCCTGATGACAAAGAATGATTGTGATGGGTTGTCAAGGAATGCCTTTGCAGCTTTCTTGAAGCCCGCGTATTTCTCTTCTGAGAGCGCTGCGGCAGCGTTCCTGTCAGGCTGGATGGGATCGACGAGGATTAAGGGACTGTCTGTCTTTGCCTTGTTGAGCTCCTTTTCCGGGTTGTCGAGGTGGAGTCCGGGGTCGATGATCTTTTTTTTCTTCCAGTCGTTTGCCGCTGCAGAGAGGAGCGTGAGAAGTGATCCATAGTGGATGATGAGGATGTCAAGGACGTGTCCTGAGAATCCTGCGATGTAGCTTTCTGCGCCGTAGCATCCCTGGCTTTTGCAGAATTGCTTGGCGAGGCGGATCTCTTCAGCAAGTGTTGGTTTCCTGTCGAGTTGGGATTTGACGTAGTCGACGTGGAGCGGGCTCATGTCTGTTACGTTTTTGACTTTCGTATAGTCGGTGACGTTGAGAACGGGAATGATCTCGTATGTGAAAGCATTTTTGAGCTGGTAATAGTCGCGAGAGCCGTGCACAATGACTGGCTTGAATGGCATAAGCACGCTTCCCAGGAGTTGCGAGATGTCTTCGTCAGCATATGAGTAGTCAAATCGCACGAAAAGGTCGACGTCAAAGTCGTTCTTGAGAAATGTGCCTTTGGCATAGCTTCCGCCTGGCACGCAGACTGCCTTGATTTTTGCTTTCTTGAGTAGTCTATTGATCTTCTCGATGAAGAGGTCGACTTCCTTGAGCTTCTTGAAGTCCGGCTTGATATGCAGCTTCACTTCTTCGAGAATCTCGTAGACGTTCATGAGAAGTGTGTACTTGTCACGGCTTTAAAAAGTTATTCGGGAATTGAACGTTTGCAGAAAAATTTAATAATCTAAAGAGTATTCCTATGCGTTATTAAATCACCTGTTGAGGAAAGGATCAAACAGTATGCAGCGTTTCTTGATGAGAGTATCGATAGGCACTTTTCCGAGTCCAAGTTTGAGAGCATCGCAGGTTCCGTCCGTGAAGAGGCTATTGCTGAAAGCTTGTATTTGGCAAGGGATCATCTCTACTCGCTTTTTCCAGAGTTGAGGCCTGAAGGGTATCTGACGATGGAAGAAGAGCGAAAACAGCGACATCAAGAGAGAGGCTATTAAGTAGCTTAAGGAGTAGATTAAAGTGTAGTATTTCAGGTTTCTTGCTCCCGCCCCTCCCCTTCGTGCGTTGCACGACGATAACCCTTGGCGAAAGGCAAGGGGATGGTGGGGTTGTCTTAAAAGTAATTTTTTATCCTATTGGATATGGAAAAAAGAAGTGTACTATTGTTGTTATGGGGTTTCTCATTTTTTTGTAATTTGAGCGGGTTCTTATTTGATAATTTTTTATTTGATACGACATGTATTC
>JBDRSD010000050.1:0-19920 GCA_043825215.1 Nanobdellota archaeon | reverse complement strand
TTATGCAGGCCATGAAAATGTTATTCCTTGTCAGCGTCATCTGGGCTGCCACAGGACAGGCAAGTTTCGCTGAGATGCCAAAAATCGAAATAGACCTCTCTGACAAGACCCTCACCTACCATGCAGACAGCACAATCGTCTATGACATCGCGGTTGGAATGGAAGAATATCCCACACCGACGGGCACGTACAGCATATGGTCAATCGACAAGCAACCTGACTGGTGCCCAGACCCGAAAACACCCTGGCTCAGGCCAAAAGAAAGAGAATACATCGAAGAAAACAAATGCATCCCCTACTGGAATCCTCTCAATCCCTTCACCAGATACCGCTTGCGATTCTTCGGCGCCTACAGCATCCATGGCACAAAGTACTCCAATGTCGAAGGCCAGGAATCCCATGGATGCGTACGCATGAGGGCAAAAGACATCACCGACCTTGTTGAAAACAAGGGTCTTTCCACAGGAACAAAGGTCATCATCCACGAGTAAAACTCAATCCTCACTCTGGTAATCCTTATCGTATTCCATCAGCGGATTGAAGATAAGTGTAAGAATACGCAGGACAAACTCCAAGAGGATAATGAATCCCAAGTAATAGAAAAACAGGGTTGCCTGGGAAGGAATCTCTTTTGCAAGATTAATGTATTGGGAAAAACTGAATGTTGAGACGTTTCCCAGGTACACAGCCATGTCAATCAAGAAAAATGCCATCAGCGCATAGGGGATGAGTTTCGCCATGTCTTTCGATAAAGACTGGCTGTAGTACGCTGTAATCCTTATTGTTGAGACGAGCACCATGGAAACAGCAATGATTGTTCCCAGATCAGCAATCTTCGAGATGAAGATGAAAAACATGATGAGGACGACAAACCAGATGAAGACAACTACTGGAAAGATAATCAGGTATTCGAGCATGTAGAGGAAAGTATAATAGGCATAGTAGAGACTACGATATTTGCTCGAACTATATTTGTAGAGCTCAAGCTTAAATACATCCTTTCTCGCTATCAAATGATAGAACTTATAGATGAAAATAGCAAAGAGGGCAAAAAAGAACGTCATAAACGCAAGCGGCTTTATAACCTGAAGCCAAGTAGCAAGCGAAAAACCATTGATAAAATCAAAGACCATCCCTCACCTCAGAATAAGCATAGCAGTCCTCATTTATATTGTTTTCGACCAAGATAATAATTCCGCATCTCCTCAGGGAATCGCTCGATGGCATACCGAAGAGCAGTCCTTGGCATGGTCTTTTTGTGCTTTTCAAGAAATTCTTCCTCTATTGTCTGATCTCTTTTCCCAATCTCGCGAAGCATCCAGCCGACAGCCTTATGGATGAGATCATGCTTGTCCTCAAGGAGGAGTTCAGCAATCTTCAAGGCATCTGCAAAGTCATCCTTTTTTATGAAATGGAAGCAAGAGATCATTGCAATCCTTCGCTCCCAGAGATTTTCTGATTTAACAAGCGAGTACAGAATTGATCTATCCTTATCAGAGATATACGCACCCACAATACGCTCTGCAGTGCAGTCGACAAGATCCCAATTATTGACACGGGAGATGTTCTTCATGTAGAAATCGAAAAGCTCTTTTTTCAGTCTCTCATCAGCACCTTTTGACTTATAGACCAGTATCAGCAGGCCAGTTAAGCGGTGCTCGTGGATATCGCTCCAGATAAGTTTTTTGACATCGCTTAACGATAATTGCACATATTTCTTTGCAAGTTCCCTTTGCATGGGAACGGTAATTCCCAAGAACACATCCCCTTCGCCATACTGTCCTTTTCCTGTCTTGAAGAACCGGGAAAGGATCTCTATTTTCCGCGGATTCTTCAGAAGACCGAACTCCCCCCTTAATTCCCACAACACAACCATAGCTTTCGTAAAAGGCAACAAATATATAAATCCCGCAGTCAGAATAAGGCACATGAAAGAAGGATCCAACCGCATCTATATCATCGGAGGCCCGGGAAGCGGAAAATCATATGCTGCAAAAAAAATCTCCCGACATCTCAACACGCCATCACTCGACCTCGACACTATCTTCTGGGCGAAAGAAGATACCAACTACACCAAAAAAGCAAGCGAGAAAGAAAGAGACAAATTGCTAGTAAAAACCATCACAAAAAAGTCCTGGATCATCGAAGGAAGCTACACCAAATGGGTCTCGCCAATCATCCAGTCCGCAGACACGATCATCCTCCTCAAACCACCCACGCTCATACGATCGCTACGACTCATCAAACGAAGCATAGGGAGAACTCTCACAAGAGAGAAGAAACAGAAAGAAAACATCATGGCATTCATCAAACTCATGAGATTCAATCATCAGTTCAACAAAATTCACATCAAAAGGATAGAAAACGACTTAAACACCTGCAAAGCAACAATCTACACATTCAAGAAAGCAGACGACGCAATCACACACATTCTCTCGATAAGATAATTATTTAAACACGAACTCCATTAATCCCTGAAATGGCAATCCTCGCAGGTGTGGAAGAGGCAGGACGCGGTCCCATCATAGGACCGATGGTCATGTGCATCTGCACAATCGAGGAATCAGAGGAATTCGAGCTCAAAGCCCTCGGCGTAAAAGACTCGAAACTCCTCACGCCTGAACAGCGCGAGCGACTGTTTCTCCTCATCAAGAGCATGACGAAAAGCAAGATTGTCATCATCCCGCCAAAAGAAATTGATGCTGCCGTCGAATCAAAGACGATGAACCTCAACTGGCTCGAGGCAAAGACCACTGCAAAACTCATCGCGAGCCTCAAACCAGACAAGGCAATACTCGACTGCCCGTCGAACAACATCAAGGCATATACAGACTATGTCCGAAAGGGTTTGCCAGAAAAACAAAAGAAGATGGAGATCATCTCAGAACACAAGGCAGACGTCAACCACCCCATCGTCTCAGCAGCAAGCATCCTTGCCAAGGTCACCCGCGACAAGGAGATCGAAAAGATCCAAAAGACCTACAAGGTCGAATTCGGAAGCGGCTACCCTTCAGACCCGAGAACGATTGCCTTTGTCAAGGAGAACTGGAACCTCTACCCCTTCTTCCGGAAGAGCTGGGAGACCTACAAGAAAGTCGCCATGGAAAAAACACAGAAGAAGCTTGGTGAGTTCTAATACACGATACTTTTTTATAGGGAAAACCCTCTGGACAGGGCATGTCTTATTTTGCAGCAGCATTGGAACAACTTGAAAATCTCGGCATCATGGATGTCCTTCTTCCATTCCTTCTCATCTATGTGCTCATCTTTGCTATCCTGCAAAAGATCAACCTCTTCAAGAAAGGACCACACAGCGGAATTGCTCTCGCGCTTGCCCTTGGCGTTGTCATACCACACGTCATGGGAAGATATCCTGAATGCTGGGACGTTGTTGTGATCATCAACAATGCCATCCCAAAAATATCCATCCTCCTCGTCGCTATCCTCGCATTCCTCATGATTGTTGTCTTTGTCAACGGCAGCTCTTTTGTGGCAAAAGGAATGGGCTGGGCGCTCATGGCATTTATTGCATATGTGACCTACGTCTTTCTCACGTCAGGAGGCTGCAATGAATTCGACCCCTTCGCCATACCGTTCCTCCAGTACCTCTTGCCTATCGGACTTTTTGTGCTTCTCATCTGGTTCATCACAAGAGACGAAGGACCATCAGGCGGAGGAGGAAATCCTCCCTTGCCAAGAAACATGTATCCTTAGGAATCTATAGGCTGGTCTTTCAGTTTCTCATGATTATTGATATATTCTTTCAGATTCAGGTGAGCAAGAACTGCCTCTGCAACCAAGCTGACAGGCAAATGCTCCGTATGGATGACAATGGGACGATACTTCACATAATACGTGCCTCTCTTCGTTCTCGTCAGGTCATAATGGCTCTTCACAACATCTGGTGGGGCAGGCGACCTTTTATGCGCGTTTCTCTCAAGTATCGTCTCAAGATCTGCCTCCAGCTCGAAAAAATGCACCTTATCCTCATCATACCCTTCTATCTGCGAAGAGAACCAATCATACGAGTTGTCAAGATAGAACCATTCATCAACCACCACGTCATCCACCTTCAGGGCAGAGTTCGCGAGCTTTCCAAACATCTCATAAGCATCCTTGAGCTCTGCTTCAGACAGCTGGTTATACGGCTTATCATAGGCCTTGATGACATCATCAAAGCACAGCGTGACATACCCTTTCTTTGAGAGGGCGCGCGCCACGCTTGACTTTCCCGCTCCAGACGTCCCCATAAGTATGATCAGTTCATTCATCGTCCTTTCCTCTTCCTGATCTCTCCAATCAGGATCTTTTGCAACTCAGCAGAACTTAAACGCGTGTGGTAGCTCTTCTGCACATCCATCATAGCACGTTCTTGCATTCCCCTGCGCAACTCATCATCGCGCACAAGCTCATCAATGCTCGCTTCAAATTGCCTATTTCCCCTGGCCGCATCAGCCATATCGACAAGCATACCATTGTCACGATGGCGAATAGCATCCTTATGCCCGCCTATTGCATGCGCGACAGTTGCCGCGCCGCTTGCGCTGCCTTCCAAGTATTTCAATTCACTTTTTCCCTGGTGCTCAGGATCATCCTTACTTGGGGCAATAAAAATGTCTAAGTCAAGATCGCGCAAATCCCTATAATAATCCTTCCAATCCTTCTGCTCGGTATAGCCATGCATCTCGTACGGGATTCCAGCCAAACCCGCCCTGAACCGTCCGAGCTTCTCACGATCACTGTCTTTCGCCATCTTCTTCTCATCAAGGCCCTTGAACACCAACTTCATGCGATCACCGTGCCTATTGTAGAGATTCCTGAACATCGGAAGCATCTCAATCAGCTTATCGATATGATGATGGCTTCCAGCCCAGCCTATACGAACCTCCTGTTTCGGCGGCCTCAATCGCAGGGGTGGAAGCTCATCCAGGTGCAGACGATTCTTCAGCACATACACATCCTTCATCCCGCCTCGAAGCTTTGCCGCTTCCTCTGCGAGTTTTCCCGTACTCACTGTAACAAAATCAGCAGCCTTGATCTGCTCATCAATATACTCAGACATCGATTTTCCCTCAGGATCATGAGGGATCTTCTTTTTGAATCCCTCAATTGCATCATCTCCAAAAATCAGGTCGTCAATCTCATACCCGACGACCTTCCCTGCCTTTTTCGCGTAATCAAAAACGTCCCGTGTGAACTTGTTGTTCGTACGCCCAAATATGACAACATCCGCATTATCTACATGAGACTTCAAGCCATCAAGGACAGCATTCCTGATATATGCGTCATCAAAGGGCTTTCCTTCTCTTGCAGCCCGCTCCTGAACTGATTTTTTCCAGACCACATTCCCATTCTTATCCCGCTCGAGAACCGGAGCAAGAGCGCCCCGTATCCCAACTCTCGCACCAGACTCGCCTAGGTATTCTGCAGGCCACTCATGCCGCCAGCGGGCAACCATGCTCTCCTGCAGTGGAAATTCCGGGATGAAGAGCACTTTTTTTCCTGAAAGGTCAGTCTGTTCCTCATTGACAAGCTTGACCGGTTTTCCGAGAGTATGATGCCGATCCTCGAGAATCTGCCTGTTCTGCGCATCATCAGCGCGAAACTCATCAACATGCTCCATGAGATACCGCTCCATGGTATAATGCAGCTCAGAATCATCATCTCCAGAGATCTGCCCAAGATAGCCTATGGTCTTTTTCGCACGATTCTTTATTCCCCTCAGGTTCCTATTCCAATAGGATGTCACGAAGAAAGCCTTGTCAAGCCCTGGCAGGGCATTCAGGTCATACTGCTGGAAAGCCCCGACATTTATCCCTTTCAGCATATCATCAATATGCTGCCCATCCTTCACCCGCAAGGCAAACGTGTTGTCGCGATCATGTGCCCGGCCATTCTCTTCAGGGAAAAATCTTGGCCTGTAAAACAATGTCACATCAGCCCCTCTCTGAACCGCGTGCCTTGCGATGTTATACGCTTTTCTCTCGCTGTCTTTCTCGCCGCTCAGAAAAACCCCTACCTGTTCGCCCTTCTGCACATCATCCTTTTCCAATATGTCCTGCCCATGATACGAATTAGGGGTCAGCCTGTGCGGATGAAAACCTCCAGGATACTTCTCCCGCATCAGCCCCTTTTGGCCCTTGAAATTATGCTCATACTCCATTAGCCACCCACAAAGCATCATTCATTTTTAAATATTGCCAAGTATTAGATTCTGAGATGAAAATATTTATATAGGTTTGCACATGACTGCAGCACATGCTCGACATCAAACTCATACGGGAGAACTTTGACTTTGTCAAGACCAACCTTGAACGACGAAAAGATCCCGCAGTCATAGAACTCCTCACCAAAGTGAAGGTCCTTGACGAAGAATGGAGAAAACTCAAAGGAGACCTCGACGAACTACGACACCAAAGAAACATCATCTCAGAAGAGATCAACAGACTCAAGAAAGAAAAAAAAGACGCGAGCAAGGCAATTGCGAGCGCGAAGATCATTCCCGAACGCATCAAAGAGACAGAAGGCAAGATCGATGACTTCGAGAAAAAAATACGCGACGGGCTTCTGCGCATCCCCAATCTCCTCGACGATTCCGTTCCCTACGGAAAGGATGATACTGAAAACGTAGAGGTAAGGACAGGGGGACATATCAAGAAACACGACTTCGAGCTAAAATCCCATGGCGAACTCGCAGAAGAGCTCGGCATTGCAGACTTTGAACGAAGCGCAAAAATATCAGGCACAGGATTCTACTTTCTCAAAGGGGATCTCGCGCTCCTCAACATGGCACTCATCAAGTTTGTGATCGACTTCATGGCCAAGAAAGGATACACATACATCGAGCCACCACTCATGATCTCAAGAAAAGCATACGAAGGAGTCACCTCTCTCGACGACTTCGAAAAGGTCATGTACAAGATAGAATATGAGGACGCCTACCTTATCGCAACAAGCGAACACCCGCTCGTCTCCCAGCACATGGACGAAACCATACCAGAAGAATCCCTGCCCATCAAATACGTCGGATACTCTTGCTGCTTTCGGCGTGAGATCGGAAGCCGCGGAGTTGACACAAAAGGGCTCTTTCGCACACACCAGTTCAACAAAGTAGAACAAGTCATCTTCTGCACACCAGAACAATCACAAGCGCTCCACGAGGAGATCACGAAAAACTCTGAAGAGATCTACCAAGCACTAGAACTTCCCTACAGGATCGTCAACATCTGCACAGGAGACATGGGAATAGTCGCAAGCAAAAAATGGGACCTCGAAGCATGGTTTCCCCGACAGAACAAGTATGGAGAGGTAGGCTCATCATCCAACTGCACAGACTACCAAGCACGCCGCCTGAATATCAAATGTGTAGATAAAAAAGGAGAACGACGAGTTCTGCACACACTCAATAACACTGCCATTGCCACCTCACGCTGCATGGTCGCAATTCTTGAGAACTACCAGAACAAGGACGGGACAGTGACTGTTCCAAAAGTGCTTGTGCCCTATATGTTGGGAAAGACAAAGATAAAAAGTAGTTAGTGGTTTATCGTTCTTAGTGAAAAAGTGGTTAATCGTTCTTTGTAAAAAGTATTTATTTCGAAATCCTCACACTATTCGTCCAGGCATTGAAACTGATAATACCCACGGTTGGCTTTTTCCTAAGAAGCACCTTGATCGTCTCAGAAAGGACGATTGCCACCGCCAGGTAGACGACAGGCGAGAAAATACCTTGTTCTTTCGGACCTTTTGTTTTTTCGAGCTTTGCCTTCAACTTTTCCACATTATATTTCGGCGTCTTATGGAAAACAATGCCAGCATCGCCAGAATACGTGCATACTATGAGAGGCTTCTTGCAATACTTATTGATTATCTGCGATGATTTCAGGTCATTCGTGAGATCAAGGACGCAATCGCCCTCAAGGAGAAAGGTATTCGTATCGACAAGCTCCTCATGGAATGTCTTGATCTTCACGCTGGAATTGAGCTTCTCAAGGACCTTTTTCGCCTCCTTTGCCTTGAACTTATCAATATGATCCACATTGAAGAGCGAGAGCCGATGCAGGTCCTGTTCGTAAATTCTATCCTTGTCAACCAATCTTAGGTTTATGCCAGCGCCGGTAAGTGCCTGCGCGACAGCAGAACCAACTCCTCCAATGCCGACAATCGTGACTGTTTTACCCTGCAAGTCCTTGATGCCCTTCTGGCCGATCTCCTTGTACAATTCCTGATACATATATCGCATGGTCCATTCCCTCTTTTTGGTATTTATAAAGATTTTTGTTATCTGGTTGCAAAAGGAAACAAGAACCCCTTTTTATTTTTTACTACTCAGTAACAATAAACGAAACCTTTATAAACCCCCCCTTAAGACCGCAATACAGAACAACACATGAGCAACTGTGCTATCTGCACAGAAGGTGAGATGAATCGAAAAACCCACAAAAGACCCTCGAATGGCGATGAGATATCCCCTCAGCACATACCATATCTCTATAGCTATACCTATCGCCCGCCCAAGAAACGCTCATTTCCCTCGTACGTAATACCCACTATTCTCGCAGCAGGAGTAGCCATTAGCGGACTGCTTTACAGCATACGAGACCGCCCAGAAGAAATACCCCAAGAACAAAGCATCTCTGCTCCAGCAATCATATCAAACACTCCGTTCACCGACACAGTCCTTGCAAGCAATCCCGACGAACTCAACTTACCTCTATCTGCCAAGAATCTCGGCCACCTTGTCAACGCATGGCCAATAGCATTCACAACTGCCGAAAGAATCAATGCAGAAAGTGAACACCCATTCCCACGTCCCTATCTCAACGCGTTATTGACATGGGAAAGCGGCCTTGAAAAAAAAGCAGAACACGGAAGCTACGAGCGTGGATTCGAGCGCATCATCACGTCAGCGACTGGCGCACGTGGCCCGATGGGTATCACCAGCATTGCCCTGAAGGATTACAATGACAGACATGATGCCAAATTCAAATGGGACGAGATGGCAGCCTATGCACCAAACATCAGCGTCGGCCTTGAACGCCTCAGACAAGAACAACACCACAGGAAAGGCAACCTATTCCTTACGACACTCGACTACGTCTCAGGCAGGGGCACAACGAACCACCTCAAGGAGCAATACAACTCCATCGACAAACTCACCGCAGACCTTTACCAGAACCAAAGCCACGGAAAACCCCACAAGAACCCAAAAAAAAGGATTACGAGACAAATGATCAAGCAGGCAACCATCCACCCCTACCAAGTTGCTGTCCTCACGTATCTGTACGATAAGCTCGAACGCGCAGAAGGCCTTGACCCTGAACGAGGACTCTGTGAAAAAGACATGGAAGATTATGCAGAATTCCTCGCCATAGGAGAGCGAACATATCATCTTGCAGAGGAAAAAGCCAGAAAAGAAGAAAAGACCACATTCGCACGCTTCTACAACGACCGCCTCATCAGAGAAAACCTCTTTAATGGAGACCTTCTAGCTATGCATCTGGAAGAAACACAGTCTTCCAACCAACAATAATCATCAGAAAAACGAGTGCAATTTTCTCTGCGACCTTCTCTCGCTCAATAGAATGCTGCTATCAAGAATCCGAGAAACATCATACGAGAAGCTCTTCTTGATAAAACCCTTTGCATACGCGAGCATTTCCTCAGCAGAAGAGAATTTGATAGGAGAGGACAGCATTGCTTTCCTCGCTGCGCTTCTCACCACCCACACTCCAAGCGGGACATAATATTCATCACTGATGAACCGAAGGGCAAGAACCGATGCCTGGCGCTTCATCCGCACCAACTGCTCAAGAATGGCAAGGCGGGCAGCGTAATAGCCACCCACGGTCTCACTCGCATATTCTTTTCTTCCCGCATAGGGCTCATAATCAGTCATCGGTGAGCCAATGGAAAGCGTTGTCTCAAAGAGCTCATAGCTCCAGACCTCAGGAAAGAACAGGATAAGGTAGTAATTTCCCAGATAACTGCCAAAGAACGCCTGATAATCCGCAGGCTGAAATGCCTTGATCTGAGCGATCATCTGCTTTCCTAGTGTATCATCAACTGCTGTTATGCTCCATCTAGTGGGGACGAGCTTTCGCTCAGTCTTGACACCCAGCGCGCCAACGCTGATGAGCTTTGTTAACGCATGCTCATCCAATGATTTAGTAAGTGAACGCATGGCATCAGTCGCTTTCAAGTCAGTCGCATCAACAGCACGCTCAACCACATTAGGAATCTTGACGTTCTCAGTGATCCTCGCATTCTTTAATGCAATGGATGGGCCATAAGGAGCAATGTCCTGTGATAAGGAAAGGGTGAATCTGGGACGTTTTTCGAGTTTCACTTCCACATCCACCGCCTGCTTTGCCATGGCAACCTCCCGCGCCATCACGTTCATCTTCTCTGACAAGCGCTCTGAAAAACTCTTGACATGCGTTATGTAGCGCGAATTAATCAGGGTTGATCTCAGTTCCACAATATTTGGTATGGTGTAGGACTTCTCGGCCCATTCTTTTGGACTGTCATGCGCCTCATCAACAAACTCGCCTGTCAGAAATCCAGCACGCACACGCGGATAGCCCTTATGCCCGACAAAGACATTCGGGCTCTTTCCCATGAATTCCTCTTTACCTTCCACCTGCACCTTCTTCAGAGACGAATAGAGCAGCCTATACGGACAATCCCTCCTCTCACACACACCCTTCGGGTTTGACCTGCCGCACTTGATGCAGAGCATGAGAAGAGAAGAATCTGGGATGATTTAAATTTACCTCAAGAAAAAGTCTTTCAACAAATATGCTACCATTCTAGAATAGAAACAGTTATTAATGAACAGGAAATAAAATCAGCCGGGCGATTTCACAATGGATGAAGGACGTGCAGGCTATAAAAGGGAATTCATCGAATTTCTTCTCAAGACAGGAGCACTCAGAGTTGGTGGAGATTATACCTTAAAAAGCAAGCGCAACTCACCGTGGTTTGTCAACATTGGGGACTTCAATAATGGTGAATCCATAAAACGGCTTGGAGAATATTTTGCTGATACCATACTTGCAATGGACGCTCCATTCGACATCCTCTATGGCATCCCTGAAAAGGGAAATGCGCTCGCAGTAGCAACCGCCATCGCACTCGTTGAAAGAGATGTGAATATTCCCTGGTTCTTCACCAGAAAAATCCCAAAAGACTATGGAGAAGCAACAGGGACAGAACGAAAAAAGAGCCTTGTCGTTGGAAGAGCACCACAAGATGGGAACCGAATCGTCCAGTTAGACGATGTATTCACAGCAGGAAATGCAAAATATGAAGCAAGAGATCTGCTCAACAGTCTAGGCACATTTGAATTGCCATTTCTCACGATCGCAGTCGACAGACAAGAAGTAGGCATCAAGGGATTTAGCGCAATTGAAGAATACGAGATTGCGACAGGAACGCGAGTGACCTCTGCAATCAATGCAACCGACATATATTCCTATCTCCTGAAATATGTACCTATCGAGACACCCAATGGGACCATCACATTACGAGATGTCCAAAGAATGGGCTTCTATCTGAAAGTCTATGGGACAAATGCCATACGAGATGTTGTTGGAGATGTATCTGAAAGGATCATCCAGGAACAAAGATCAGTCATCCCTGCATGCGATGTCGAACGCCTTGAAGATTTTGAAGAGCTTGTCAAAGTGACAGCAGACATTCCTGGAATAGGCGCATATAAAATCGGATTTGAGCTGGGACTTGGATATGGATTAGAACGTGTTGTTGCAACAGCAAGAAAACATACAGACAAGCCAATCATCTACGACCATCAGAAAGCAGGGACAGATATCCCTGATACTGGAAAGAACTTCGCAAGAACCTGCAAGAACGCGGGAGTGGATGCAGTCATACTCTTTCCGCAGGCAGGACCGGAGACCGAACGATCATGGATATACCATGCCCTTGAACAAGGACTACAAGTCATCGTCGGCGGATGGATGACCCACGCAGGCTATGCCAAAAGCGAAGGGGGATTCATCGATGATGAGTCTATTCTGGACATGTACCGAATCGCGGCACGCGCAGGCATCACCCAATTTGTGGTTCCCGGAAACAAGCCCGAAATAATCAAACACATTAAGGAAACAATCGCGTATGCAGGAGTAAACCCTATCTTTTTTGCACCAGGGTTTGTTGCACAGGGAGGGGCAATCAGCGATGCTGCAAATGTTGCCGGAGACAGCTGGCATGCGATCATCGGCAGAGGAATAACAGACGCAGAAGACAAACGGGAAGCAGCGTTAGCCTACACAAAACAACTCTAAGCCATCTGCAACAAGGTTTATAAATACTGATAACCTCTCTTCAATCATGGAGCAGAAGGCAAAATTACGCATTGCAATACTCAGCCTCATATTCGTCCTTATCGGAAACACCTTCCTCTTCCATCATCTTGAACATTGGAGCTATGTCGATTCCTTCTATTTTGCAGGGATCACCATGACGACAATAGGGTATGGGGATCTCGCGCCAACAACAGATATCACCAAGATCATTGTCGTCATTGATGCCTTATTCTCTGTCGGCATTTTCTTCTACGCAATATCTATCATCACCGACCTTCGTGTGCAGCGCATGGCTGGCCGGGGCATATGGAACATTCCAAAACAGCTCAATACAGCAGGAAAGAGACTGAAGAGGGCACTTCCCATCGAACACCCCTCGAAAACAAAGATGGGTATGAAAGAAATATTCTACAAGAAAAAATGAAATTTTCATCAACAGAGCTCAAGCACCTCGCAATCGCGTGGATCGGCATTTCGATAGCCTTTGGCATCGTCATTGCTGAAAGCCCGACGACAGAAGGCCTCCTCCTGAGTATGGCGCTCGCCGCAGTGACTGTAGGCATCGGGTTCCTCTTCCATGAGCTCTCGCATAAGTTCTTTGCCCAAAGGTACCGATGCCTGGCAGAATTTCGGGCGAACTTTCCCATGATCATCTTTGCAGTCATCATAAGCTTTGCCGGATTTGTCTTTGCAGCGCCAGGTGCTGTCATGATCTTCGGCCGCATCTCGAAAAGGCAGCATGGCGTAATCGCCATGGCAGGACCACTTGCAAACGTTGTTCTTGCACTCCTCTTCATGCTCCCTTACTTGCTCATCCCTTCAGGCATGGGACACCTGGTCGGCCTCTATGGCTTTCGCATCAATGCCTTCCTTGCGCTCTTCAACCTGATCCCATTCGGCATATTTGATGGCGCGACTGTACTGAAGTGGAACAAAGGCGTATTTGCAGGCCTCATCATCATTGCTGGGGCAGTGACATTCTTGAGTTATGTTTTTTAATATACCTATTTTAAAGACACTTTATCATAATATATCTTACAATACATCCATCCTACACTCCCCAATTAATGAGTGAATCCCTATACGGATAGAAAGATTTATATACTAAGATATGCCCATTTTGGTCAGTAAACTAGTCCACATACCACGAAGTCCACCAACGGGGGTAGACATAACCACATGCAAGACCAGCTCATCACAGTCCTATCGATTACGTTCTTCGCGCTCATCGCAGCTATAGTCGCATCCAAATTCAAGCAACCCGTCCTTCTCGGATTCCTGCTCGTCGGCGCAATCATCGGACCCCACACCTTAAACTTTGTCAGGGATGTGGGCATCATCAACCTCATTATCGAACTCGGAGCAGCACTTCTCCTCTTCATGATAGGCATCGAATTCAACCTGAATAAGCTCAAATCCGTGGGTATGAAAAGCGTGTTCATCGGCATCTTCAAGATAGGCATCATCTTCTTCCTCGCCTACCACGTCTTTTCCCTCTTCCTCACGACAGCAGAAGCCGCAATACTTGCCATCATCATCTCATTCTCCTCGACAATCATCATCGTGAAGATACTTGAAGCACGAAACATGATGGTACGCCAGGAAATCCCAACACTCATCGCGATCCTCATCATCGAAGACATCGTCGCAGTCAGCGTCCTTACGATCTTGACTGGTATAGGAAAAGCAGAAGGAACCCTCATCAACACATTCACACACCTATTTAACGCCCTCTTCATCTTAATACTCATCTACATCGTCTGCCTCGCCATCCTCAAGCCCATCTTCAAGAACTTCATCCTGAAAAACTCCAACGACTCCGTCACCATGTTCACTGCACTCTCCATGATCCTCCTCTTCTCGTGGCTCGCGCATCTTCTCGGCTTCTCGTTTTCCCTCGGCGCATTCCTCGCAGGAAGCCTCATCGCATCCATCATGCCCCCATCCGAATCAAAGCACTTCCACCGAGCAATCTCTCCCTATTCCTTTCTCTTCTCCTCCCTCTTCTTCATCGCAGTCGGAACACTCGTTAACATCGGCACCATCCTGGACTACAAGCTCGTCATCCTCGCAACGATTGTCGTCGTCATCCTCACGAGACTTATTGCCGTCGGGCTTCTCACCTACCTCTTCTCAAGCTTCAAATCCGAACAGACATTCTTCTCCTCAATCATCATGATTTCCGTCGGAGAATTCTCGCTCCTCGTCGCGCGCGCAGGACAGGGACTCACCCCCGGATTTGACCTTGTGACAATCACCTCAGTCATCATCTTCGTCTCTGCAATCGTCATGACAATAACACTCAACCACGCGACAGCAATGCAGAGCAGACTCTCCCAGACAGAATTCCTAAGCACGAAAGTGAAGATCTTCGCAAGCTACCTCAAGAAAGTCTTCGACGGCCTCGACCTCGAAAACACCTACACGATATCTTTCAGAAAGGTACTCAACGTCATCGGCGGATTCATCATCGCATTCCTCGTCATCACCAATCTCATCATCAGCTTCTCAGGAGTCCTCAACATCATGGGACACCACATCATCCTGACACTCGGCTACTATGCGATCGGCGCTATCCTCCTCGCATTCGTCGGGTGGAACATATACAATTACAGCAAGAAGGCCCACGCAACACTTGCAATCATCCTCGCCAACCAGAGCTTCACGAGAAACATCCACAGGAGCAAAAGGATCATCAAGGCCGCAAGCGCAGGATTCTTCTTAATCCTCATCGGACTCTTCCTGCCATTTTTCCTCTTCCTCGCAAAACTTCCCAAAGCCGCAGGGCTCATCTCCCTTGTCATCGTCGCCCTGGGACTCTTCATCATCAAGAAAAGCATCGGCCACATCGACTCCTCCCTCAAGGACAACGCCTACCCGAAATACGAAAAATACAACTCATTCACCATAAAGAAATACCACACGCCACAAGCAGCGTTTGAAGTGAAGAAATAAAGAGATGATTGTGCTTAAGCACTTACTGACGGTAATTAGTAAATAGTTTGTCGTTTTTCGTTCATAGTAACGAAAAACTACTTACGACAAACTATTTACCACAAATGAAAGTTTAAAAAGCCAGCCACATTCCAGCTCTCCATGAAATGCGAGCTGTGCAGCCAGAAAGTGGAAGAGACCTTCCTGAAGAAACCACTCGGCACCTACTGGAAAGACTCGAAATCAAAGAAAAAAATGGTCTGCCAAAGATGCCAGAAAGCACATAGTCCTGAAGAGATAAAGACGAAGTTGGGTTAGTCATCCGAAGGCATCATTCTCACAGAATTCATTAGCCCGCCCATAATCGACAATGCGGTATTTCGTCGTCTTCTTTTTCATTAGACAAGCGCTGCTTACGCAGCGCGACTTTCCGTGCGAAGCACGGACGACAATATATGACAGTTTTTGCCCAAAGGCAAAAATAATCGCCAGGCAATGCCTGGCTTCTAAAGAAAAACACAAGAGCAGCCCCCTCTTTCCCTTATTCTCGAACAAGACTCGCTAACTTTTTAAATCATCCCGCCACCCTTCACTACACGCCTCTGTAGCTCAGCGGTACTGCAGAAGAACAAGCCTTTTGCAAGCGATAAAGAGCGTCGCTCTCGTAAAGCGAAGGTCGGGAGTTCAAATCTCCCCAGAGGCTTCATATAGTCGAGAATGGCTCTTGATAGAGAGAACCTTATTTCTTGGCGATTTTCCAGAGCTCTTCAAAATATTTTTTTTGATTTTGTGCCATTTCTTCGCTTACAATCATGACTGCAAATGGATCAGGAGTCCATGATTGTAATATTACTTTGTCTTCGTAGATTACTGTTGCGGTTGGCGATTCTAATTTTACAGGCATAAATCTATAATTAGTATATTTTAGTGACTTTGATTTTTCGCTGACTTTTTTTCTTGCCTCTGCGGTATCATTGTATAGTATCCTCATCACTATTTTTTTCTTTATTCTTTCTTGATGCCAATCTTCCATAAAAGCAGGAATTATTTCTAATGACGAACGTGAACTGCCAAACGCCATAAACTTTTTGGTATTTGATCTTAAAATGTTATTCATGACTGTTTTCATGCCTTCTTTTCCCTCATACACTTCAACTTTTGGTCTTTTTATCCCTTTTATTTTTTGCAATATTTCCAAATCAGGGAGTATGTTGATGACTGCTTCTTCTTTTTCTTTCGTTATTCGTAACAACTCTTTTGGGTCTGCAGCGTGAAAGTATTTTTTATTGTCTTTTATGGCATACGTTATAAGACCAACATCTATTAATCTCTCTAAAATATCATAAACTAATGTTCTTGGTAGGTTGCTTTTGAGGGATATTTCACTCGCCAAGCATTCTCCTAACTCCAATGAAGCAATATATGTTTTTGCTTCCTTTTCTGATAAGCCGAATTTTTCCAGATTCTGAACTAGATTAACCATTTGTTGTAAATTATTTACAGCAAAT
The DNA here is from genome assembly GCA_043825215.1 of Nanobdellota archaeon. Lineage (GTDB taxonomy): Archaea > Nanobdellota > Nanobdellia > Woesearchaeales > JAHJEM01 > JAHJEM01. The sequence continues at coordinate 3,149 of JBDRSD010000050.1, read as the reverse complement.
ATTTAAATATTTCTCTATTTTAGTGTTATTGTGAAGTAGTAAAAATGGAAATAAGCTTAATATGTCCAACAAATCAGCATGGAGCAAGTGCGACAAAAGGGATATATTATCCTATGGGAATATTGCTTGTCGGCTCTCTTGTGAAAGATACCTTTCCTGATATTGAAGTAAACATAATAGATGGAGAGACTGCCCTCCGATCAGAATTAGAACATAGAATTCAAGAGTCAGATATAGTAGGTCTCAGCACCAACACAAGTAACTATGCTCCTTGCTTGGAATTAGCCAACTTTGCAAAAGAGACTGGTGTTCAAAAAGTTGTATTAGGCGGGCCTCATGCATCGGCGATTCTTCCGAATGGTATGCCAATGGCAGAATTAATATTAAGGAATCAATCCCTCGTCGATGCAGTCATCGTCAGTGATGGTGAAGAACCGTTTCTAAAATATGTTATGAGTCACAGAACAGGAACAAGGCCACACAATATTGAAAACCTCTTTTATAGAGAAGAAGATGGCTCGATTGTCAGAGGTAAAATATCTTTGCCGGCAAAACCACCAAGATTTATTGACATGGATTTCACTTTGATGCGGTTTGATAGGTATTGGGAACAGCACAAAACCGAGTTTCCAGCAATGTCCGAAAGATATATTGAAGGATTCACTCATGTTGGATGTGCGTGGAGAGAAAAATTAGGATGTAGTTTCTGCGATATTCCTTATCCATATAATAACTTTCAAGCACCAGGACGGTTTTGGAGAGATCTTAGAGAAGTAAAAAATATTATGGGGATTGAATCATTCAAAGATTATGGTGATTGTTTAACAGGCAATGCCGAACGAGTTCAAGCGTTATTGCGTGCGAGACCGCAGGATTTAGCGAATATAGATTTCTCTTGCTACGGAAGAAGCAGTGAAATTACAGAAGAAATGGCTGACTTGTTGAAGGAATTGAATGTAAAATACATTTATATTGGTTTTGATTCTGGAGATAACACCATGCTCAAGAGCATGCAAGAAGGATATTCCGTCAGGGCAAGTCTGGAAGCGATTGAACGACTTGCGAAAAGAGGTATTTTGATCACAGGCAGCTTAATTCTCGGAGCTGCAGGAGAATCTGAAGAAACAATAGCCAATACCCAATCATTTGCTGAGCAAATTCTTCATTACTCAAATATCACACAACTTCATTGTGCCATGTTAACACCGTTTCCTGGTGCGCCAATGAATAAAGCATTTTTGCAAGCCCATCCAGCATATGCAACAAATGACATCTGGGATACAGAACTTACAAAAAGATTTTGGGTTGATACACATTGCAAAGCCTCATATGAATATATGGAAAAGAAAGCAAGAGAAATAAATAGCTTAAATCCATCCTCAAGAAAAAGATACTTCGGGTTGAAGAAGTGAACAGTTTGATTTTCACAATCTTTAAATTAATACTTCAATTCTCCCTTCAAGAAGGATGAGAGAGTAACGTTAAAAAGGAAGGTATTTCCACTCCAAGACGCAAATCCAGTCTGAGGCTGGGAGCTTCATTTAATTATTGGATGAAGCCACGAAAAGGAAAACATTTTTAAGCTCCCCTCAATTTAGGGATTTGTAAACCTAAAAATAGGGAATTTATCATGTTGAAGAAAGAAAGTGTCGTGCTGCAATATCTTGCGGAGCAGTCATGGAAGATGTTCACCTTTACCGAGATTAAGAAAGGATTAAAGCTGAAGTCGAATAGCTACCTCGCCCTTGTCCTGGACAGGTTTGTCAGGGAGGGCATTGTAAAAAAAGAGATCATCGGTCACCTTCCCGTATATTCTTTACGATTTTCTGCAAAGGGGATGATCTACGGAGGCATGGTCTTGGAGGATCATGCTTGGGGCAGGAGGCATATTCCTTACGAGGATTTCAATGTTCTAATGGATAAAATCCCTGCAAAGCAGTACATCTTCCTCATCACGGGAAGTTATGCGCGAGGAAAGCAAAGGGCGGAGTCGGACATTGATGTTGTCATTATTGTGGAAGACACGCTCGACCCAAGATCGGTCTATGCTGAACTTGCTCACTATTGTGAGCTGAACGTCCCGTCCATCCACTTGTATGTCTTTCGGAACAAGGAATTCAGCATCATGCTTTCAAACAAGGAAGCAAATTATGGAAAGGAAATCATTAAGAACTGCCTGATACTTACAGGAGGGCAGGCTTACCTTCGACTGGTGAAAGAGGCGATGGAACATGGATTCAACAGTGGACATCTATCTTGAAAGGGCTGACTCAGAGCTCATCCTTGCAAAGCACCACTTTAAAGACGACATCAAAATCTCAAGCGATGGCGATATGGATCAATGGGAAGATGCACTCAACCTCATAGAACGAGGACTATACATTCCTAAACAAAAATTTAGGATGGAAGATTGACATTTTCCGCCGCTAAAGGCAGGGAAGGAGGACTAAAAAAATGAAACGAACACAAAACAAGAAAAGCGCGGCGAAAAAACTGCCTGAATTCGCTGAAATCATTATCAGAGACACAGCGTATACCGCATCGGGATTCTGACTGCTCAATTATCTCAAAACCGATCAGCATGGACTGTATCCTTTTCCTGATCAGGTCAAGCTCTTCAAGAGATCCGTAGGTGATATCAATCTCATCAAAACCGAGCTTATGAAAGATCGGAAGCAGCATATTGATCCCATACTCGCCAAGGCCTGTAAAGTCAACAGTGACCTTCTTCTCTCCCCGCCGTTCCTTCTCAAGATATATCCGCAGTTCATTCCCCTGCTCTTCCACCTGAAGCTCATCACCCTTCTGCACATTATGCCTGCGAACCCAAGAATTCGGCAAAGATATTGTCAAGGTCGCCGGGCCATGCATAACCACTCTCCTTTTCATGACTTCTTTAAAAGGCTAATCCCTTTTAATAGTTTATGAAAAATTGTCCTCTTTAACCAGAAAAAATACCCTGATAAAAAACACATATGCTTCAGCATTACACAGTCATGCAATAAAATTGCTGTGTTGCATAATTCGCTAATTCTTGATTAGCACATATACCTTTTTGCCTATAAATTTCTTTGCTGACATGATCATCGCACCGTTTCCGATTGGTTTTACTGTTTCTTCATAGATTTCTGCGATGTTGTCTTCAAGAA
>JBDRSD010000049.1:0-48600 GCA_043825215.1 Nanobdellota archaeon | reverse complement strand
GTGATACTTGGTATTGCTCATGCGAACCCGCGGCGACATGCACAGTCAAGGCATATGCCCTATGCGCTTACATAACCTAAAAGGAGGAAACCTCATGAACAAGAACAAACACGCTGAATTCATCGCGATCGTCGCGATCGTTGCCATCGTCGCCATCGTCGTATTGATACAAATGGCATCACTGAAAAAAATGCCCGCAACAAGCATAGTCGGACAAGCGGCCAGCATACAGACGCTGAGCGTCGAGAAGATACGCGCGGAACGCCTTGTCCCACCCTCCCCATACGAGGAAATAGACCAGGACCTGTACAATATGGTCATCCAGGGCGGATCGGATGGCGAATCCGGCGGACAAAACTTTCTTCCCTGTACACCAGTCGGCCAGGAATTCTTTGATGATCTTCCTCTACCAAACCAGCCATTGAACACAGGATGCTACGAACTCAGCGAGAATGTGCAATCCTCAGGAACACTTTACCTGGCAGGAGATGTCGAATTCAAGGGAAATGGGCATACAATCACTGGAAACTTTCAGGAATATGGCATCTATGCGACACAGAATGCTGTCGTGAGAGACCTCGTCGTGAGAAATATGCGGACTGGATACTATCTGACAGACAATACGCAAGTAATCTCGTGCACAGCAACAATTATGTTGGAGATCGGATTCAAAATGTACGGGTCTTCGCAAGCACAGGGATGCACAGCGTCTTTTGCCCAGACCGCAGGATTCAAGCTCAATACCGCAGGCACTCGGGTGACGAACAGCAATGCCCTGAACAACGGCGACGCCCAGCACCATGCTAACGGGTTTGAGCTTCTCGCAGGAACTGTCGGCGACGGAAGCATGGCGTCCTATAATTCAGGATATGGCTTCTACCTCACATATTCTTCAAAGCTCTCTCTCGTCACCGCAGGAGTATCAGCACGGTATAACAACATCGGCATCGCTATGACCGGCAACAGCTACTCGCAAGGAAGCATCGGGTCAGTCTGGTCCACAAACAACAATATCGGCTACCAACTCGAGCAGAGTGCAAGATTCCTCGAGCACGGATACATCCGAGGGGATAGCAACGTAATCGGGTACAAGCTCCTTGACAACACCCAATTCGCAAGCCCTGTTGCCGTGTCCAACACAGACTATGGCATTTGGATGGATGGCTCAACCAACACGGATCGGCCATATGCTTATTCTGTGAACGCTGACTTCAACAACAACGGTGTGTACGTAGGAGGAAATGCCTTTCTGAACGTAGGAAACCGCGTGTGCGACAGTGATACTCGAAACATCTTTGTCAACCAGGGAAAAGTGAGAGGCACCTATGCCACAACAACCATACAAGGAACTGGTAACATCCAAGTTACCTACACTGCCTGCCATCAGGGTGGCGGCGGTGGAGGCAGTGGTTCACCGATCTTTTACAAGCCAGGATCACCAGCACAACAGGGGATGAACTAAGGAGGTCATAATCAAGGGATGACACATGAAAGGCATCATCACAACAATCATTGTCATCCTCCTCCTGTTTTTTCTTCTTCCTATTGCACGAGGAGACGCGCTTGACTATGACTGCGTCGCGCGCAGCCCTTCCTGCAATGCAGACGAAGTCACGGTCATCTCCCTTGAGAAGACAGTGAATGCGCAAGGCGCACTCCCCACATTTCCCAATGCCTATCCGACCGTCATCTGCTGCAAAGGAACAGGGCTTGACACCGATTGCGCCTCTCCATTCAGCATCATCATCACCCGGCTTGAACAGGCTAAGAACAGCCATGCGCAAGAACGCGTCATCATGGCACCCTTATATGCCAACGAAATCTGCCTGAATTCCATCACCACATTTGAATGCACCTATGATTCTGTATGCGCAGACTATCAAAGATGCGTCGTGGAACTCTCAAATGACAGGAATGCGCATCTTGCAGCATGCAGGACAGGCGATTCCGGCTACATCAAGGTCTGCTGCGGATTCGAAGCCTACTGCGGAAACGGCATCGTCGAGCCAGGAGAAGAATGCGAATCCTGGGCTATAGATGGATTGCCATTCGGTCATGTGCAAAATTGCACATTCCTCGACACCTTCAACAATAACAATGCAGAACTTCTCTTCTGCGGTGATGCCTGTTTCTTCAACACTACCGATTGCGAGAAAGACGATCCGCAGGATGCTCTTTGCGGAAATGGTGTCATTGACATCAACGAGACCTGCGATTTCAAAGATCTTACCGTCATACCTCCCATCGAAGACTGGGGTCCCTTCATCGACGGGTGCTGGTGGTTCGACAACTGGACTGGCGGAAACCTCTCATGCCTTCCCCCAGGATCAGACTACGAATGCCACTTCAACACCACCGGTTGCCTGCCTGGTGTCGTACCAACCCCTATGATTTGCGGACGCGTCTATCACAACAACCCTGACGTCTCAGAGCTCCTCACGGTCGCGTGCAATGATTCCAACTATCCGAAAGAACCGCCACCCGTTGAGTTTCTCTGTCCTGATGAGTACTATTGCCTCTATGCAAATGAGACTGATAATACACACCCGTACTTCCCCCGCTGCTTCGCAGATGGTGAAACCTATCACAATCTCGCAGGACTCAACATCACCTGCTTTGGGAAAGACTCCAACGGAAACCGGCTGAACACGTGGTGCCCTGAACACTTCGTCTGGGATGAAGATACCCAGTTCTGCATCTTCGAAGAGACTATCTGCGACAGCGGTAGGATGTGGAACCCCTTCCCAGACTACGAAGCCAACTGCAGCCTTCCCGTCCGTGAATGGGTCATCAACTACTCCCTCGGCAACCAATGCATGGAACCAGACGACGATGACGGCTGGCCAGACGACACGTACCCAAAGAACGGCGCGTGCTGCAGAAACTTTACCGTCGCCGACTACAACGACACCGTCAACTTCTTGCGTCCGTATGGATTCTTCAATAACAACAGCGTGATCGTGTATTGAACAACTTGAACAGCTTACTACTAGCTGTTATCTTTTTACTGTCAACTGTGCCTGTTGGTCGCTGTTTTGTTCCCACCCACCTCCCCCGCCACTCCCCCTCCAACCACCCGAAGAATCAATATTCTGCTTCGAATACTCAGCTGACCATACTCTGCTAACAACATATTGTGGTCTGCATATTGATTCTTATCAATAATCTTTATATACCACCGACCACTTAAAACTCCCATATGGCTTTTATAGAGGGATTAGTTCGCGGAGGTGAGACATTCTTCCAGGAATCCGCAGGCGTCATCGGGAATTCCATCCCCCGCCTGGACCAGCGATTCCTCTTCCCCGGCGCACTCATCCTCCTCCTCTTCCTCGTCCCCTTCATCATCCTCTACCTCATCAGGCCAAAACCAGAAGAGCGCACGATCTCCTCCCTTATGTTCCTCATCAAAGAAGAGGGAAAAAGCATCATCCAGACCTTCTTTCGCACATTCCTCAAAGACCCCCTCTTCATCTTCCACCTCATAATCCTCCTCGCAATCATCCTTGCCGCAACACATCCATTCCTCAACCTCCAGGAGACTGCGATAGACAAGCCAACCGTCATCGTACTCGACGCGTCGGCAAGTATGCAGGCAGAATCCCGATTCGCGGACGCCAAACGGATCGCGAAAGACTCACTCTCCATAACCAACACCATCATCCTCGCAACAAGCTCTCCAGACGCAGCAGCAATTGATTTGAGCAAACGAAAAACAGCAACAATAATAGACTCCCTCTCTGCCCAGGACACCGACACGAACCTCTACGACGCAATCCTCCTCGCACCATCCTACCTCAAAGGACCAGGACGAATAATCGTCATCTCCGACTTTGCGACCGAACCCTCGTACGAGAACGCCAAAAAATTCCTCGAAAGCCAAGGCCACCAGGTCTACCTCAAAAAAGTAGGCAAGAAAGCACGGAACATAGGCATCGTCGACATCGACATCAAGGAGAAGAAGACAGCAATCGTCATCAAGAACTTCGAAGAGACAGAAGAAGTCGTGCGCGTGAAAGTCAATGGGGACCTCATCGATACGAAGACCATCCCACCACTCTCATCAGATGTGAGCTCCTTCACAACACCCCCTGGCGCGTCAGAGGTTGCAATCGACATGAAGGACGACTATTCCCTCGACAACAAAGTGTACATCAGCGCGCCAAAGAACCACACAGTAACCGTCCTTATCATATCGAACGACGAGAACATCCGCTCATACGACTTCGTCACTGCGCTTGACGCCATAAACGCGAACTCCACGACAAACATCGCCTACGAGATAGCAGCCCCGCCAAAGGTGCCGGACATCACGCACGACATCGTCATCTTCAAAAATGTCAACAAGGAACTGCTCCTCCCAGGGACAATCGATGAGACACTGAAGAATGTCAGGAAAGGGGGCGGTGCGATTGTCATGATCCAGGACGACCTCTTCTCCCTCAAGTACAAGGAGCTCCTTCCCTACAATTACGTCTCGCGGGAGACAGAAGGCGCAATCGAAAAAGCAGGCCTCTCACTCACAGAAAACGTCGAATTCGGGACTGTCGGCACCTACTATGTGATCAAGCCAGAAGAAGGAGTCCTCTCCTTCGCAACAATCGGCGATTCGCCAATCATCTCCTTCAAACAGATGCAAAAAGGAATCATCATGTACTACGGCATCTTTGACGAATCCGCAGACTTTCCCAAAGAGCCCTACTATCCCATCTTCTGGAAGCGTACCATAGACTTCCTTTCCGGAAGGCCAGACATAAGCGCCCTCAATTACAGGACAGGATCAGTGCTCGCACTTCCTGAAGCGCAGGAAATCAAGGGACCGAAAGGAACAGAGCACACGTCAGCACTCACCCTCACCTTTGCAGGCATCTACAGCATGGATGACATGGACATCGCCGCAAACCTCATCTCCCTCTCCGAATCTGACATCAACAGGCAAAGCATCATAGGAGAATCCGAAGAGGCCGCATTCGACCAGGCACCCCACAAAGAACCCTTTGACATGTCAGGATACCTGCTCATCGCAGCACTTGCAATCCTCCTTCTTGAACTCCTCTACATCAAGTTCAGAGGTGACCTATGATTGGCTTCACCCAACCCCAATACTTCATGTACATCATTCCCGCAGTCATCCTCCTCGCAATCATCATCAAGCTCGACTTCCTCAGGGCAAAAGACGACGACTTCAGAAGGAAAGACAGAAGGAAAACAAAAGCCCTCATATTCATATCACGGACGCTTCTCATACTCCTCCTCTTCACCGCACTCGCACAACCATTCCTCGAGCTTGAGATAGAAGATCGGGGACCTCCAAAACTCACGCTCCTCATCGACTCCTCACGTTCCATGGATGTCTTCTCGATAGACACGGACAAGCTCAAGTCTGACCTTGAGAAAAAAATACCTGTCAAGGCAGCCTACATCGGACGCAACACCACATCAAACCTGGGAGACGGCATCCTCGCAAACCTCGAGCCAGAAGCAAACATCCTCCTCGTTACCGACGGCTATTCCAATGCAGGCCTCTCACTAGCAGACGTCGCATCACGCGCAGTCTCTGTCAACGCATCCATCTCAGCGCTCGAGATCATCCCGGACAAGAACGACGCATCTGTTCTCATCCTCGGCGATGAGCGCTCCTTCAGCGACGTCGACTACGCCTTTGAAGTACGAATCCTCTCCACAAAAGAAGCAGGGGTGCCGATCAAGGTCAGCGTCGATGATCGTATCATCTACAACCAGAAGACAACAGACGCAAAGCTGGAATTCAAAGAACGCCTCGACCCAGGAGTCCACACCATCACCGCATCGGTCGAGGAGGCAGACCACTTCTCCAAAAACAACATCTACTACAAGACAGTCAAGGTCATCGAAAAGCCAAAGCTCCTCTTCATCACCAAGAATACAGGAGACCCGCTCAAGGAACTCCTTGAAAAACTCTACAGTGTCGACACCGCATCAGAAATCCCAGGAGACCTCAAACCCTACTACACAATCATCATCAATGACCGGCCCGCAGGCGAACTCAACCAGGAGTCCGCGCTCCTGACAAACTACCTGATCGACGGAAACGGTCTCATCGTCGTCGGCGGATTCAACTCATTCGACAGGGGATCCTACAAGAAATCTCTCTTCGAAACGCTCCTGCCTGTGCGGGTCGGGTCAGCAGAGAGAAAGCGCGGGAATTCCAACATCATCCTCGTCGTCGACATCAGCGGAGCATCTGACATCCTCTACGAAGGAAAACGCATCTCCCCGCTCGACGTGAACAAAGGACTTGCACTCGAAGTCATCAAGACGCTCAACCTCGCAAACCGCGTTGGCGTCATCGCATTCAACGACAAGCCATACAAAGTTGCAGACTTAAGTCCCCTGTACGAGAACAAGGCAGCGATCGAAGACAAGATTTCCCGCCTCAAAGGCGGCGGCCAGTCCTCCTTCGACGTCGGGCTCAAGGGCGCCTACGAACTCCTGAAGACAACCAAGGGCGATCGCGCAATAATACTACTCACCGACGGCCTTGCCTATGTCGACGTCCAGGACCGCGCGACAGCAGTCGCCTCATCCCTGCGCTCGCTTGGCATCACCACGTATGTCGTCGGGGTGGGAAGGACTGTGCAGGATGTCTTCCTGGAAGACCTTGCCAACAATGGAGGAGGCATCTACTTTCCTGCAAGCGAAGCGAACAAGCTCACCATACTCTTCGGAGAGCCTGAAGACATCGAGCAGGGATCAGACTTCGGCCTCTTCATATTAAACCCCACCCACTTCATCACCAGAGGACTCACCCTCACCGCTGTCATGAACGGGTACAATGAAGTCGTGCCAAAGACAGCAGGCAGAAGCCTCATCACGACAGCAGCAGGAGGCCCTGCAGTCACTGTCTGGAACTACGGCGTCGGCCGCGTCGGCACAATCACGGTCTTTTCCGGAGGCAACCTCGGACAGCTCCTCACTGAGCAGAACTCCCTTGTTATTTCCAGGACCATCAATTGGGCCATAGGAGACCCAGAACGAAAGCAAGACTACCTCGTATCCATCAGCGACGGGTACGTGGACGTGCCATTTGTCGTGCGGGTGAAATCTGACAAGCGCCCAACAGCAGAAGGATACGAATTCTACAAGACAGACACCGACATGTACGAATCAGAGAAATTCACCGTTCCAAAGACAGGATTTTCCCAGATCCTTGCAACCACCTTTGCCGTGAACAACGAAAAGGAATACGCATTCATCGGCTACAATGACAACCTTGCAAAAATCACCTCGAGCACAGGAGGAAAACTATTTAAACCGCAGGACATTGATGAAATCGTCGACTTCATGAGGAAATCCAGCAGAAAAACACATCTCAAGAAAGTCTCATTCACATGGCTCTTCGTCATCCTCGCAATTATCATCTTCCTCATCGAAATAGGCATCAGGAAGACCCAGCAGCACCTAAAGGAAAAGCAACCAGAAGACTGACACCCAGAAAATCACTATGGTCAAGATAAAAATCAACTCAGAAGAAGAACAGACCGTCATCAAGGGAGGATCTGTCCTCAAGAAGAACGTGAACGTCTTCCTGCTCATACTTGTCATGGCGATCATCGCAATTGGTGTCAGCTACACAGTCATCTACCAAGGCCAGCTCGCTAAAATCTCAGACACGGCAAAGAACACGACAGACAACCTGACCATGTGCGTGGCAGAACTCTCAGCAACCAAATCATCGCTTGACTCGGCAATCTCCCGTCTCAACCAGACCGAACGCGACGTCAAGACATACGATGTCATCTACGAGCAGAAAGAGACTGAACTTGACACCACAAAAGAAGACCTCGCAGAAGTGCAAAAAGAGCTTGAGACCAAAAAGGTCCTCCTCGACAGGTCAGAAGGCCTCTACGTCCAGGCAAAAGAGCAGGCAGACAAGCTCACCAAAGACTATGCCACAGCGCAGGCGACCATTGCCAAGCAGAACACAGACATCACCTCCTACAAGCAGAGGATAAACTGCCTCCTCGCAAAAGAAGGAAGTGCGGAGGATGACTGCTAATGGCAGGTGTCAAAAGGCTCTTTTGGGAACTGAAAGCAGAAGTCATGAAGATCTCGTTCTTTCGCGCATTCCTCAACACAGTCATCTTCTTTCTCATCATCAACATAATCCTCACCTTTTTCAGGATACGGCTCCTCTATGGGGGAATCCTCGCCGCCGTCTTCCTCATCGTCAACACCTACATCAACTACGCATCAGTCACCCTCAAGAAGATCGAAGACGCAAACCCGGAAGTGCGCGAGATGCTGAGAACTGCAAAAGACACGCTCAAGCAAGACAACATCATGATCAGGGCACTCCACGAAGAGATACTCGGAAAAGCAAAACAGATCTACTCAGGGAACCTGATGAGTTACAAGGCATTCTTCGGAAAACTCGTCATTATCGCATGCCTGATCATCGCAACCCTCTTCACCTCAACCATCCACATCGACAGGATCAACATCCCCTTCGATAAGCTCACATTCGGTGCGGGGGTGACAACTGGAGATATTCCAGTCGTCCTCGACGACATCTCGCTTGAGGAATCCGACGACATCTATGGCGAGGCGCGCGTGGCAAAGCTCGGAAACGAACTCATCGAACTCCAGATCAATCCAAGCATGAGTGAGCTTGACATGAATAATCTCAAGGACGAGGAAGGAATCGCCCTATCCAGGAACAGCTTTCCCGTCGACATAGGAAGTCCCGGAGGAGCTCAAGTGTCTGGCACAAAAAAGCCAGAGGAATCAGAACTCGTCAACGCATTTTACCTGAAAAAAATCAAGAAATAGAGGTGCCATAATGGTCAAAATAGAAGGAGTGGGAGACATCGACAAGCTCAAAGACGTCTTTGCAACACTCAAGAAAGAGATAGGAAAGGTCATCGTCGGACAAGACGACGTCATCGACCAGATACTCATAGCCATTCTCTGCGACGGAAACGCGCTCCTCGAGAGCAACCCTGGCCTTGGAAAGACGCTCGCCATAAAGACACTCGCCCAGATAATGGACATGAAATTCTCCAGGATCCAGAACACGCCAGACCTCATGCCCTCAGACATCATCGGCACATACGTCATCGAAGAAGAGAAAGGGAAAAAGGAATTCAAGTTCCAGAAAGGCCCGATCTTCGCAAACATCGTCCTTGCAGACGAGATCAACAGGGCGACGCCAAAGACGCAATCAGCGCTTCTCGAGGCCATGCAGGAGCGCCAGGTGACGGTCGGCAACCAGACCTTTCCCCTCGACCGGCCATTCTTCATCCTCGCCACCCAGAACCCCATAGACCAGGAAGGCACCTACCCGCTCCCCGAGGCACAGACAGACCGCTTCCTCATGAAGATCAGGGTGGACTACCCGAACGCGCAGGACGAGTACGAGATCGCGAACAGGTACACAATCAACGCCAAGGCGCCTGATTTGCGCGTGCTCCTCAACAAGACATCACTCCAGAACCTGCAGATGCTCACCCGGGAAGTGCCCATCGCAGACGACCTCAAGAAAAAGGTGGTCGACATCGTCGCAGACACGAGAAACAGGAAAGAACTCATCGAATACGGCGCAAGCCCCAGAGCGACGATCGCGCTCATCATCGCAGCCAAAGCACACGCACTTCTCCACGGACGAAAATTCGTCTCAGAAAAAGACATCGAAGCCATGGCCTACCCCGTCCTTCGGCACAGGATCATCCTCAACTTCAAGGCAGAACGGGAGGGAAAACGGCCGGATGACGTCATCAAGATCATCCTCCAGAAATAACCATGCTTGACACGAGCTTTCTCAAGGAACTCGACCGCTTCAACATAGTGCTCAAGAAAAGGGTGCACTCGAGCTTCTCCGGAAACAGGCAGAGCCAGAACTTCGGCCACGGGCTCGTCTTCAAGGACTACCGCGAATACATCCCAGGAGACGACTTTCGCGCAATCGACTGGAAAGTCTACGCGAGGACAGACAAGCTCTTCATCAAACGCTACGAGGAAGAACGGAACCTGAATGTCCACATCATCATCGACTCCTCAGGAAGCATGAACGTAGGAACACCAAAAAAATTCGACTACGCGGCAATGCTTGCCCTCGGATTCGCCTACATGGCCATGAGAAACAACGAAAAATTCGAGATCTCCACATTCGCGACGACACTCAACATCTACAAGCCAAGGAAAGGCGCAAGCCAGCTCGTGAGCCTCGTCGACTACTTAAGCAGCCTGAAAGTCACCGGAGACTCGAACTTCTACCAGTCCCTCAGGACCTACAAGAACGTCATCACCTCAAAATCGCTCGTCATCATCATCTCCGACTTCCTCTACGACATCGAGCAGATCAGGGAGACGATGTACGCGTACAAAAAGAACGACCTCGTCATCATCCAGGTCCTCGACCCTGTCGAAAAAAACCTTGACTTTGAGGGAGAGGTCATCTTAAAGGACGCAGAATCAGACAAGAAAGTGCAGACCTACTTCTCCCGCCGCATGCGAAAAGACTACAAGGACAGGCTGTATAATCATATATACGACGTGAAAGACATCTGCGACGAATTATCAGCGATGTTCTTATCCGTGACTTCAAACGTTCCCTTGTTCGAGACGTTCTACTATGTGCTTGCGAGGCAATAACTACCAACAGCGATCAGCTTGCCGCTACTGCTTCCTTGCAGTCTGCTCACTTATAGCTGATTTCCACTGTTAGCTGATTTCTAATGGCTGAAAGCAGATTCTTCACACCCGCCACCCACGTCCCCTCCTTGCCGCCCGAGGAAAAACATATAAAGATAATTACTGTTTATTGGATATAACACGAAAATAACCTATGATAAGGAAGCGGATGCAATGTACATAGAGTTTCAAGAGGGAACCTTTGCAAAAAACAAGAAAATAGATGAATTCACGATCATTGATGAAGATGAAAAAGGACAACTTCTTGGAATCGAGCTTCTTGAAGTGAGCAAGCGCATCCCCCAGACCTCATTATCTGAAGTGAACATTAACAACATTCTTGCGACTGCATAAAAAAGTTTATATAGTCACCCGGCAATTATCGGCTTATGTGGGTTGCGCGGTTCCGATTGAAGGATGATGAAGACATCTACAGTCCATTGTGCAAAAAATACAAAGTGGAATTCTTCGCGGTTCCTTACACGCATTATGCGAAAGAGAATAGGATCAATCTACTTGTGGGTGGGGTCATTTCCGGGTCAGAGAAGAGCAAGGATTCATTCATACAGGCAATAAAGAAAGACAAACGAGTCAAAAGCATCGAGCGATACCATGATTTCATCATCGTACACGCACAACATCCCGTATCCAGGGAAGCGCGGGCGGAGATAACGACATTCTACAATCCGCAGTATTTGCGTACAAAACCAGTACACCTTGCAACAGATGGGTGGGAATACTGGGAAGTGGCATGCCTAGATCGGGAAGAACTCAACAAACTTATTCTCGCTGCAAAGAAATATTACTATGGAAAATTATTCTCTATAAAGAAAGAGAACATAAAAGGTGTGGCAAGCCTGGAGTTCGCTCCAGACCTCACTGAAAAACAGATCGAAGCACTCAAACTCGCATACAAGGAAGGTTATTATTCCTATCCCCGGAAACTAACGATTCCTCTGATTGCAAAAATATCCAAGAGATCCTATTCCACACTTCAGGAACACCTACGAAAAGGCGAGAACAAGCTCATCGACTACTTCTTGAAATACCGATAATTGTCGGGTAAAAAAAGATATAGGGGACACGTTATCTTTGTTTAGTGGTCAATATGAATCGGTTAGAACGAATAGTCGGATCGAATGCATTGAGAGGGAAAAGAATCCTTGTCACAGGGTGCGGCTACAAACCACTCAAACATGTCTTCTACGACATTGTCACAGGCGAACCAACCCACGATGCAATCTCGGTGAATGGGCAGGAGATGAAACTGAACATCGGCGCGGCAACAGCAGGTGTTCTCGCATTCCACGGAGCAGACGTGCACATGGTCTCAACATCAGAAGAAAAACTGGCAAATATCTGCAAAGAACTCGGTCCGATAGTGGGAGAGAACAGATTACGGTATAGTGCTATGGATCTTCTCGATAAGAGGGAGGTATACGAATTCATCGCAGGAATACCAACAGACAAGGAATTGTACTGGGTGCAATCAATTGGCATTGGAGCCGGGAGCTACCATCTCAAGGATGACAACCCCTACCTTCCGCTGGACGAGATCGAAGAAGCATTATTAGAGGCAGAAACAATCATTCCTTTGAGGGCGACACACATCATGATGAAAGCCCTCCTTCCTCAATTACGAAAACAGGAACAAAGCAAAATTGCAATCATCACCTCAATGTCTGCTATCAGGGGGTATTCCCTTGGAGGAACACATTGCACAGCCAAGGCGGCAATCGACAAGTATGCCAACGTATGCATGCTCGCATCATACAAAGAGAGAATCTTTCTGACAACCATCCGGCCAGGAGGCGTAGACACAGGCATGTATGAAAATCCGACAGTACAGGAGGCAATAAAGAAGATATCAGACGAATACAAGGGCATCTATCGAGAGCATTTCTGCCTTGCTCCGCCGACAATAGTAGGGGAGGCGATTGCTTACGCATTTATGACACCTGCGCACATACTCTCCATTGATATGATCGCAAATGGTCAGTTTCCGAACCAGGGATCGTGACAGCAATACAGATGGCCTATTTTTTTACAGCGATGTATTGGAAAAAATCACAGTCACTTCCCGAGTATTCTTTTATTGGCTTGAAGTCTTCGTATATCTGCACGTCATGGAATCCATATGCCATAAGAAGATACTTCAATTCAAGCATCTTGAATGGATAAAGCTCAAATCGGGCTGACATGCCTCTCTTGTTTGCTGCTTCAAACACGATTCTGTCCTGATGTATTTCAACAGGAATATCAGAAACATCCGGATTTGTGTAATAGTATTTATAAGAGAATGGAAAGTTGGCCTTAGGCTCTTCAAGAATCTTCTCCTTTTCCCACAGTATCCTCTCATAATTCCTGCTGTCAACTATCAGTAATCCTCCCTTCTTCAAGATGGCATGAAGCCCGAGGAGGCTTTCCCGTTGATCGTCAGGGTCAAGTTCTAATGCAAGGGAATTTCCTGTGCATAAAACCGCATCGAAATAACCTCCGTTGCGATGATACAGCGATCTACTGTGCTGCAACTGATCCCAGGTATATCCTTCTGTCCATGTAAGCCTGAGCCCATGTTCATTTGCATGCCGATCCGCAGTATCCTGCAGGTAGGGATCAATCTCATTGCTCGTCACATCAAAGCCTGCCAAAGCAAGCCGGACGCTATCATAACCCACTCCTGCTGCAGAGTCAAATACAGTCCTGCACTGGTGGTCTTTCAATAGCTTCAGGAAAAAATCCCCTTCTCCTGCTTTTCTCTTTTCCCAGTCTATCACTTCATCAAAAAGATCTGCAATATCCTTTCCTGAAAAATTCCTTTTCATATTACTTATTTTATAGTGGTAACTATATATTAAATTTTCTATAAAAAAAACAGTCAAAACGAAAAATATTTATAAATATAGGGGTACTATGTCAAGAATCACTCATTGAATGCTGAAATATGAACGAAAAAAAATTAGACCTGAAAGACAAAAAACTCATCACACTCCTGGATTTCCACGCAAGACAGTCCTATGCTCATCTTGCCCGCGAGCTAGGATTATCGAAACAAGGGGTGGAATACAAGGTTAAAAACCTCATAAAAAAGAAAATCATCAAAGGATTCTATCCTGTCATCAATGTTCCAAAACTCGGATACCTGTACTGCCGATTGGCAATTGTGCTCCAGAATGTCTCTCCAGAAAAAGAAAAAGAGATCCTTGATTACCTGGTCCATGATGACCGATTCTTCTGGGTCTTCACAACACAAGGGATATATGACTTCCTCGCTGTCATGTGGGCAAAAAGTATTTCGGATTTTACCGATGCAATTACAGACCTTTTACATAAGCACGGAATGCATATCAAGGCAAAAAACGAATCGATCACGACAGATGTCATCCACTACCAGCACCGGTACCTGCTCAAGGAAAAGCGAACAGAAGAAATCCACCTCAGAGAGACAAAGGAGCGTGTCGAGCTAGATGACCTTGATAGAAGGATTCTGCAAATTCTTTGTGATGATGCAAGAGCACCACTTGTTTGGATTGCAAAAGAAGCAGGCACGTCTCCAAAACTGACCTCTTTTCGCATAAAAAGAATGGAAAAACTGGGAATACTTCTTGGGTATCGCCCAAACATTGACCACAATACGCTCGGATACACCTATTATAAATTGTGGATCAATGTCCGTTATGAAGGCATTGGGGAAGTCAACCGGCTTTATGCATATGTCCGGGAGAATCCGATCGTACTCTATGTCGTTAAGGGAATCGGGTTCCCTGAGGACCTTGATGTTGAAATAATGATCAAGTCCAACAGTGAATTATTCGATTTCATAAAAGACCTCAGGCAAAGCTTTCCAAAACTCATAGGGGAATATAGGACGTTCATGTTCATAGACACGAAGAAAGTCAGATACCTGCCATTTTAAACAGCAAACTCCACACCGCTAAAACAACAACATTAATAACTGCCATTGACATTTTCGGTCCTATGACAAAAACATATCCGGTAATCATAGAAAAAGACGAGAACGGCGGTTATGTCTGCTATGTTCCAGAGCTTTCCGGGTGCGTAAGTCAAGGAGACACCTTAGATGAACTTATGGAAAACATACGCGAAGCAATTGAGCTCTACGTTGATGTAACCTCTGAAGCAAAACATAAGAGTCCTGTGGAACAAATCAAATTTATTGGAGTTCAGCAAGTCGAGGTATAGAATTCTTCAGGCGAATCAAGAAATAACTAGATACTTCTATTCTGCCAGCAATATCTTTATAAACCTGCTCCCATAAGAAGAACCCATATGTTCAAAAGAGGGAGACAGAGGTGGAGTAGACACGGGCAGATTTCTGTAGAGCATCTCTTCATGGTGCTTCTCGCAATCCTTATCATCGTTCCCGGAACAAGCCTCTTCTACACGTATTCCAAGAACTCCAACCACCAGATGGTGAGTAACCAGATAACAAGGATCGGAAACGAGCTCCTGAAAAACGCGGAGATCGTCTACTTCCTCGGCAAGGACTCACGGCTCAAGATGACCCTCAACTTCCCAAAGACCATGCAAAGCATCAACATCAGCGGAGAGGAAGTCTCCATCACCTACCAGTCCTACACAGGCTACAACGAAGCAGTGTTCTTCTCAGATGTAACATTAAGAGGATTTCCACCAGATTATGCGTATATCCTGCCAGAATTCCACACCGGAACAGTGCACCTCATCATTGAAAACCGGGATAATATCATCTATATCACGGAGGATCTGGGATGAATTTGCGTGGCAAGCGAGGACAGACCAGCCTCGAATTCATGTTCCTCGTCGGCTTCATGTTCGTCATCTTCGCCATCTTCTTCGTCATCATCCAGCAGCGGACAATAGAAGTCGCAGCACAGCGGGACTACGTATCCCTCAAGGAGATCAACTCAATCGTCAAGAACGAGGTGAGAAACGCCCAGGTCTTCGAAGACGGCTACAGCAAGAGCTTTTACATCCACCCGCTCATATACGGAAGGCGATACGTGGTTAACATCAGCGAAGACAGAAGCGAGCTCTATTTCAACCTCTCCACAGTCGAATACCTTGATTTCCTGGATAATGCGACCTATGGGAACATCACCACAGGGATGAATTCCATCTGCAAGAAAGAAGGGTATGTGCACATCAACAACTGCACAGGACCGCTCTACATCCTTACCTGACCCTGCCATTTGACGTCAAGCGCAAAGTTTAAATAGAAGGACTCGGACAATTCTCGCATGATTGAAGGAATACGGAGCCTCTTCAGCAGGTTCTTCAAAAACCTCTTCTCCAAGAAAAGCAAGATCAAGCTCGGCCTCTACGGGCCGCCAAACGGCGGAAAGACGACGCTCGCCAACAAGATCTGCAAGGACTGGCTCGGAGAGGAGATGGGCGCAGTCAGTTCAATTCCCCATGAGACCCGCGAAGTCGTTGTCAAGGAAGAAGTCATTATCAAGCACAAAGGAAAAGAGCTCGCATTTTCCCTCGTCGATACCCCAGGGATCGCAACCAAGATCGACTATGAGGAATTCATCAAGGCAGGCATGAAGGAAAAAGAGGCAAAGGCGCGGGCAAAAGAGGCCACAAAAGGTGTCATCGACGCGATCAAATGGCTCGACGACGTGGACCTCGTCGTCATCGTCCTCGATGCCACAAAAGACCCCTATTCCCAGGTCAACATAACAATCATCGGAAACCTCGAAGCGAGAAGGACGCCTGTCATCATCGTCGCCAACAAGATCGACCTCAAAAAGGCAGACATCAAGAAGGTACAGGCAGCATTCCCCCAGTACGAGGTCATAGGAATCTCAGCAAAAGACGGGACAAACCTCGAAGCACTCTACGAGGCAGTCATCAAGAAAACATAAGATGCTTACACTCCAATTCGTGCCATTTACGGAAATAGACGGGCTCTCCTCAGTCAAACGCATACAGAAGCTTCTTAAGATCGTGAAGACGAACAAGATCATCCTTCTCGAAGGAAAGCTCAAGCCCCACGAAGAGGCAGAACTCATCAGAAAGACCATGGAAGAGATCGACGACAAGTTCAAGGGCATTGAAATATCCAACATCTACCCAGAAGCAAAGAATGATCCCCTCCTCGTCAAGTTCAAGTCCAAATTCATCAATCTCCTTCTCGGCGACAGGAAAGGCTTCACTATCATCGGACCAGCGACAGTCATCAAAGAGATCAAGCAGGACCCAGATAAGATACAGCTCTTCACAACAGACGACAAAAAATGAGGATTCTATGCCACACCAGTGCGTGAAATGCGGGAAAGTGTATGCAGAAGGCTCCCGGGAGATCCTCCACGGTTGCGAATGCAAGGGAAAGCTCTTCTTCTACATCAAAAAAGAGAAGCTTGCCACATCAGAGGCGCCATTCATCCTCACAAGCTCTGAAAAGGAACAGATCGAGCAAGACGTCTACGACATCATGGGAAACGACATAGACCGCGAAATGCCAATCATCCTCGACATCGAGTCCATCAACATCTTAAGGCCTGGAAAATACGAGCTTGACCTCGTGAACCTCTTCAAGAAAAAACATCCCCTCGTGTATAGGGTGCGCGAAGGCAAGTATTACATCGACATCAGGGAGACATTCCTCAAGCTTTCTGAAGGAAAACTGCAGAAGAAAGACGACAAGGTCAAACCAAAGCCGAAGAAGAAAAAGAAGGAAAAGGAAGAAGACCAATTCTAAGGTGTGATTAACACCGTTGACTATGATAACTGATTCGTTCATTTCATTCTTTTCTGTTATCCTCGCTAACACATACTTATTGCTATACTTTGCAATCTGCAAGGTAAAAGTTGCATTCCGAACCTTTTCCCCCCCCCTTAATATTGTCGCTTCGCGACAATCAATCCGTGCTCTCGCACGAATGTATCAAGGACAGTTTTCGCCTGCATATCTTCTTTCTCCCAAATATTTATTAATCCTTTCGCATTCCCCTCTCACAGGTGATATACGTGGAGACTGTTATACCTGAAAAGAAGCTCATCTTTCCATCAATCGAAAGCGTATTTGAGAAAGCAGACCTTGCCAAAGAAGAGGCCTTTGTCAGCAGTATCTGCGCAGCCATAACAAGTGCACGGGACGAAAAAGGCACTGTCTGCAACCTCAGGGGAGAAGTCTACCCAGAACAAGTCGACATCCTCACCACAGCAACAAAGCGCGCCCCTGCCTATACGACAATATTCTCAGGAAAGCTCGGAGAAATCTATTTTTTAGCAGACGATCCTCTCCACGCAGAACCCTATCTCAAAGAAGCAGTCTCCCTGCAAAAAATCAACAACCCCTACATGCAATTCCTCCAAACAAGACCGATCCTCTACAACATGCTTGCCATAATCAAACTCACCCAACACAGAGGACAAGAAGCGCTTGAACTCCTCCACTCAGGAAAAACAGAGGAAAATGTATCACGGAAAGAATTCCAGAATGCAGGAACAGACGCACTCCTTGGCTATGCATATCTCATCACAGAAAACCCCACAGCAGCACGAACGATCACAGAAGAAGCCCTACAACAACACGCACGTCTCCTCTTCCCCAATACTGAAATCATCGCCCATGAACTTGCCATCAACCTGAAAGCAAACACCCACATTACAGACTTCAGCACTGCAACAGACGCATATCTCTTTGCCCTCTTCTCCTTCAACGAAAGACAAATAAAAAACATAGATCATGAGCTCGAAGGACTATTCGGGACAACAGTACCACGAGTTACCTGCCTCAAAACACCACTTCTCGAATTTACGCACCTGCGAAACCTCTATTACGGATCATATCACGAGCATGACGACTAATGCAGGCATAACTTATTTAAACACGCGGCATTCCAAGCAGCCATGCTCCTCGTAGACGTGCACGCACACCTGGACTTTCCTGATTACAAGGACGACCTTCCCCTCCTCCTCGCAGACTGGTACAGCAAGGGACTTCGATCAGTCATCGTGAACGGCGTGCATCCTGAAAGCAACAGGCAAGTCCTTTCCCTGTCACAGAAATACCCGCTCATAAAATCTGCACTCGGCTACTACCCTACACACGTCATCGAAGTATCTGAAGAAGCATTTGATACAGAAATTGCCTGGATTGAGAAGCAGAACCCAATCGCACTCGGCGAAGTGGGACTCGACTACAAAAACAGCGACGAGAACCCCTTTGGCGACGAGAAGGCAAAAGAGATGAAGGCGGGCTTTGCCAAGATCATAGCGCTAGCAGAAAAGAAAAAAATCCCATTGATCGTGCACTCCAGAAAAGCAGAAGAGGATGTCGTCGACATGCTCGAATCATCTCATGCAAAAAAGGTTGTCATGCACTGCTTCATGGGAAAAAAGACGCTTCTGAAAAGGATCATCGACAATGGGTGGAGCACAAGCATCCCCTGCCTCATCACAAGAAGCCATCAGTTCCAGGACATGGCAAGAATGCAGGACCTGTCAAAGATCCTCACCGAGACAGACGCGCCATACCTCTCACCATACTCTGACATCAAGCGAAACGAGCCACCATTCGTCATCGAAACCATCAAGAAAATCGCAGAGATCAAGCGAATGGACGCAGAAGAAGTAGCGAATAATGTGTGGAAGAATTATCAGGAGATGTTTCTTTAATGCTTATTTCTAAATAATATCCAACAGATAAGATAATTCTGTAAAAGGCCTGTCGCGATAAAAATTGGATAAGCAAACCATGGTGTGAACCGATAAAAAAAGAGGGAATGAATGCCATATGAAAGTGAAAATGGTATCAAGTATATTATTTGATATATGGGCGTAACTATACACCAGACTGGCGAAGGGTCATAATAATACCCTTTTGGAATTCCAAAGTAAATTATAGACGGACATTGATAGATAAATGACCAAATGCCTACAAGCAGGGGAATCGTCAAGAGTGCAAATAAAATTGCCTTTTTCTTTTTGACAGATAACGTTATTTGACGAATCAGATTTCATACTTTAAAAATTTATTGTCGAAAAATACAGCTTCAGGAAATATTTTAAAAATGTTTGGAAATCCATAAGTACATGATTCTTTTGCTATTTGCAAAAACAAAACATTTATATACTGATTCATACTAATTAGTTATGAATCCGTAACAATTGGTGATGAAAATGCAAGAACTCGAACATTCCCCGAACCTGAACACTGTCCTCATGGTAGAAAACACACTCAAAAAAATGGATGGAAGCATTAATACAATTGCAGAACTCAAACGCAAACTGCCCCGACAAGTGAACCATAACACGCTTAAAGCGATCCTTGAATACCTTGAAATGAGTAATAAGATTGCAGTGACACTGCGTGGCATCACTTGGATCCATAACCCCAATCAAAACCTCCAGAAAGCGATCTCAAAGGGACTTGAACTATGAAACGGGTGCGGCTTAAACTTTCTCCAGAAGCTGAAGAAGTGTACAAGCACCTGAATGAAGAAGCTCCAACCTCAAAAACAGAGCGGATGATTCTCAAAGCGATCAATCAGAAAGTCGAACTCATCAAAGCAAACCCACATTTTGGAAACCCGATTTCAAGAAAGAAAATACCTGAAGAATACAAGCAAAAATACGGAATTACGAATCTCTTCCGGGTTGAGCTTCCCAGTGCCTGGAGGATGCTCTACACATTAACTGACGGGGAAAGTGAAATAGAGATCATCGCATTTGTCCTTGATATCATAGACCATAAACAATACGATAAAAAATTTGGCTATCGAGGAATCTAATGCGTAAAACTTAAAAACCCCCTCCTGTTCTGCCCAAGTATGTCACTGGAATCACTCTCGCCAGAAGAACTCATGGGCAAAGGGCAGGCATTCGAGCGCGAAGGAAAATTCACCCAAGCGATAAAATACTTTATCGCAGCGCAAAAGAAGAATCCCCGACTCGAATTCATCTACACCGCCCTTGGGAACGTGTATGTGAAAAACAAGGAGCCGGCAAAAGCGATCAAGGCCTACAAGCGATCAATCGAAGTCAAGCAGGACAAGAACGCACACCACAACCTCGGCCTTCTCTACTTCCACCTCAAGATGTACGAACACGCGGTCCACCACCTCAAAGAAGCAGAGACACGCGGCCTTTCTGGAGACGATCTTTACTTCTACCTCGCCAAAGCACTCTTCATGACCCGCCAATTCAACGAAGCAGAAAAAATAATCACCAAAGGCCTGAAGAAGACAAAGAACAAGAAACTCGAAGACATCCACGAACGGCTCAAAGAGGCCAAAAAAAATCTCGTCAAGAAATTCCCTGGAGAAAAAGAACTCCTTGAAAACATCAAGAAACAACCACGCAACCTCAAGACTTACCTTGAACTCGCAGACTACTACTTCAAGAAAAACGACCATGACAAAGCAGAGCAAGCGCTCAAAGACGCAATCAAGAACAATGACAAAGTCCTCGTCACCTACGCAAACCTTGCTACCTACTATTTTGAGAGGAACAGGTGGAAAGACGCAGCAATACTTCTCGAGAAAGCAGTCGAAATCTCACCAACCGAAATCAGCAACGTCAACATCAACCTCGCAATCAACCTCGCAGAAGCCTACCTCAAACTCCAAGAGAAGAAAAAAGCAATCAAGACACTCGAAAAACTCCTCAAGCTCAACCCGCCAAAAAAAGACATCATCGAAAAGATGATTGAAGGGATAAAAGACGAGAAATAATCTTGATTTCTATTCCATCCCGCTCTTACAGGTATTTGAAATATTTCATATTGAAAGTTTCGGACTTTACCTGAGCACATATATCAATATCCAAATTCATTTTCTCAATAACCTCATCATTCAACTTATGAGAGAATAATTCTTAATTAATTTCCAGCAACCCAACCAAATCATTTGTTTTTGTATTCATCATACAAACTAAATTTTTCAATAGTTAGTAAATTTACCAACCCGACAAAAACAACCAAAAAATATTAATAGGAAAGATGCTTCATTGTTTTTTGGGGTGAACTGTTGAAAAAAGGAATATCCTTATTCATTTTATTCTTCTTTTTCATTGCTTTATTTGCGGCTCCTGTTCTTGCAGAAAAAATCGACAAGTGGACTACACCCGAAAACAAAGCTACTGAAGTGCAAAACGCCATTGATGTCAACGGTTTAGTCAACCACAAGACAGGAGAATTCATGATCTCATATCTCCTTGGAGACATTCCAGGGAAGAGGATTCTCATTCACACCAACACTCACGTACTCCCCTTCCTACACGTTAGTCAAGCAAGAAGTCAGCCAGACATACTTCGGCGATGAGCCAGACCGTGTTGTCAATCCAGGAAAACCACCTTACTCTATGTGGGGTGCTGGCTGGAACCTCAACTCCTTTGGCTCTATCAGTTCAGAAAAGAAAGTCGAGAGTGGAGAAGCATTCTATGAATACCATCTAACACTTCCAACAGGAGCATCAGGACGACTCGCCCCATACGGGGACGAATACAACTCGACAAACGATCCTTCAGTGCCAGACTGGAACGGCGAAAACGTGACGATACAGGAGTACAAGCTCAAAAATAACCCATACATTATCATCAAACAATACAAGACAACCAAAGGAACCATCCCGAACTATCCAGAAACTGGAGAAGATCTCACTATCTATGATGACATCAAATGGTACGCGCAATCACCATCATTCGACCAGTTTTACTTCACACACGCCACGTACCATCGTGTTCCCATAACTGCATTCAGTGGCGGAGGCCAAGCCTATGACGTCCCCGGTACCATCACCCTGTATTTTAAGGAATACGACCAATGGCAGGTCAAAACCTTCATTCCAAGAGGCATCACCGACAATCAAGTTTCCGTCAGCTATAGCGACGAGTTAGGATACACAGGCACGGAAATAGGATATGTCAACGCCCAGCGAGAACAATTCCAGGATCTCCTCGATTTGTGTAATTCTTATTTTCCCTCTAATGACTGCGGAAATATGAGCTCGTTCCTCATGAAAGACAGCTCCATCCCTTGGGACACACTTGGACATACTGATTTCATCACGTCCTCCCACATCGTCAGCATCAATCAGGATGACCTCCCATCGGGAAGTGAACGCCTGGCATTCTTAGGGTACAACAGAGAAGATCTACGATGGCATGCTGACCTCCGTCTCGAGCCATTCACACTCTATTGCAAGGCCAACCAGAGCCATTGCTCTGAGATAAACTACGGAGTAGACCCTGTTCCATATTTGTACATGTATGGCTATCCCTCAAGTCCCTGGGGTGCCTACCGCCAAATCAACACATTCAAACCCTTCACGACATATGTGATCAAAGGAACTGTCGAAGTGGACCCGCAAGGATGGACAGAAGAATACGAAGAATGCAATCCCGGAGATCTCGAGCTGACACAATATAGTAATTCTGAGCCTTCGCCAGGAGAAGGATTTTATGCACTCATAAAAGTTGGAAGCTTCGCCGTCGATGAAACCCACGAGTTCAACGCAGAAGACGCATTCACCAAAACAAGTCGTTTACATTCGAGCAAAGGAGTCTGGTATGCTGCTGATGACTGGGACGACACGCACAACTGCTGGGGCGTCGATGGAATCTGCACAGACGAATATGCAGGAATCATCGACAACCTAGACAGCTACCTGGTAAACTGCTGGACATTAAATGACCGAGGCAGCTACACGCAATCATTTGAATACACATTCACGACGGCAAATGAGACTTCCCGCGTCGTCTACATTTCCGCATATAATCCTAAAGAAGAGGAAATCTTCTTGAAACTACGCACATTCGAAATCCACATCAAACCCGCAACGTATCTTGTGACAGGAATTGACTATGAAGGAAAACCCGGAAGCCCGAAAATATTCAAGAGTTACAATCTCTTTTATGACAATGATACTGATAAGGACGGCCAGCCAAACCTGATAAGCATCCAACGAGTCGGCTATCTCATCAACGAAAGCGGACAGGACTCCCTACCCCCAACCAACTTTTCCTACCTTTCCGGAAGATTCATGACCAACATCCTACTCCCATCAGGAGGAAACATCACCTGGCAAAACGAGTCAGGATATCTCCTGACAGAAACCTACACAAAGAAAGATCCATGGGGGAAATATTACAACACAATCTTCTACCCCGAATCATTCCAGAATTCCACCACCTACACAAAAATCCAATACATCGCACATAACATCACCGTCAATGATACCATCTCAGCATATTCCACACGATATGATTATAATACCAGCGGGTTCAACTGGACGTGGCATGACAAGGACATCGTCTATTACACGCCCAGGATCCGCGTGACCAATGCGAAAGGCGATCAAGTACTCAAGTATTACAATGTCTTTGACACAGAAGACGACCTTGACGAATACCCACTCTATGGCGTACTAAATGCGACATTGATCACTGACCATGCTCTTGGAGATCTCAAGAGCATCAATACAACTTATGATTACTATGAATTCCAGGACGATACCACACATCCACGCAACAACATATTTCATCTCCGAACCACCAGCACAAACACAACCATGTACGGAACAGGACCTTTCTACAACAATAATTACAGCACGGGCACACAATACACTGATTTCAATGAGACACAATGCGACCTGCCCCAAACGATAATCTCGTATGGAAACCTCACAGACCTCACAGACGCATTGCACACAAACAAGACATACATTTCCATTGACAACTTCACCTGTCTCGAAGAAAGCACACAAACAACGACAAACGACGAAACCCTCCTCACCCAGACAGACACCGTCTATCACACAAGCGACGACGAACGAAAAGGACTTCCCAAAAACGTCACTACCAAAAACCCCAGAACCAGTTCTGAAGACCGGTGGCAAACATATGATTATGACGAGTACACAAATCTTGATTCCATCTCCGACAGTTATGCAAACGAAATCGAGATCGTCTATGATTCATCAAGACACCTATATCTTGAACAGCACATTAATCCACTAGACCATAAGGAAACCATCGCCAGAGATATCCTCTTCAGACCCAACATGATTACAAGCATCAACAGTGAAGCAACATATATCCAGTATGATGACCTGAACAGGATATGCAGATACCAAGGCCCGGGAAGACAAGCACCAATAAGCGTGCAGCAGAGTGAAGGCAGCGCGGAAGACATCTGCCAGACACAAGGCGTGCACAATCCACCACCACGAGAACTTTCCCTCCCCGTGTACATCCCCGAAAATCCCACCTGTGATGATATGACGTGCAAATATGATGAATGGTGCTGCGACCCTCCACCAGGACAAAACGCGACATGCATCTCACGAACACAAACATGCCCGAGCGGCATTATATGCTCGCCATCCTGCAATCCCAACGAAGAAGGATGCTGTGATCCAGATGGAGATGGCTCCCATTTTGATCCTGATTGTGTACCATACGAGTCGGGGTGCAGTTGGATATGAAAAACGCAATTACTACACTGCTTATCATCTTCCTAGCCATGCAAGTGGTATGGGGTGAGGCACCTATTGATTATCCTGCGTATTATAACATTACACAGCCCGACACGACCTATTACTACTATTATTACCCTTCTGCAGGAGAATTTGTCAAGATAAAAGCAGTGACACGCATGTCTGAATCATTGGACAGCGAGACCTACACCTTTTTTGACGGGCTCAACCGACCAATCCAGACGCAAGTACTCCTTCCGAACGGGAACATCAGCATCGCCAATATCATGTATGATAGCGCTGGCAACAAGATACGCGAGGGACTGCCATTTGAAGATGATGGCGACTTCGGAGAATACCAGGAGCCTGTCTGGAACAATGGAGACGGCATCCACTTGTACGTGGAAAAGGAATACGATGCTCTCGGACGCGTAATCAACCAGACCAACACAGATGCCACCATCATAAGCATGTATTTTGGAGGGAATAAACAAAAAATCGTGGACGAAGCAGCCAATCAGTCAGTCATCACGACGAATGGTTTTGGGAAGACAATCGATATAGAGAACGCATTAAGCTACCACACAACATACTCCTATTCCGACCCTCTAGGCACCTTCACCAACATCACGAACGCCGCAAGCCAGGTCACAAAGAAATATACAGACGCATTCGGCAACACACGCGTCATCGAAACCGTAGACTCTGGCATTCAGCGAAATCTCATGTATGATCGCAATGGCAACCTCGTCTTATCCGGTTCAAACTGCTCAGTGACCTGGTCATCTCCCTGGGAGATTGGCAGCGGGTGCGGTATAGTCTTCGGTTTTACGTACGATACCATCAACCGTTTGAAAAAAGTCGATGCAGACAATGATCAAGTATATGAGACCAATTACACGTATGACACCTACACAGGTACTGGTTGTCCTCTCTATTACTCAAATATTAATTATTCCAAAGGAAAACAAACCTTTGTAAAAGATGTGTTCAATAAGACAACAGTGTACTCCCAATGCACGTATTACGATGCGAGAGGAAGAGTAGAGAAAGAAGTCACAACACAAGATGGTGACACGTACATTATCGATTACAGGTATGATGACGCGGGTAATCTCATCCAGCAAACACTTCCTGATGATAACCTTGTTGCTTACGATTATGACATTGCAGGACGGCTCAGAGAAGTCAATGTGAACACGATCGTGTACAATCCCAGCTTCGAGATCGGACTTGAAGGCTGGGACTGCAACAACGACTACGAGGTAACGAGTGATGAAGCCGTGTTTGGAGCGTATGCTTTGCAGCAGACACCAACTGTCTCAAATCATCTTTGCAAGGGAAGCTTACTTCCAGCAGACTATGAAGCAGAATACACCATCTGCGGATATTTCAGAAAAGAAGAAGGATCAGAAGAAACAGCACAGACCTACTTAGGATATGAAGGATACGATGAGAATGGTACTGCAGTGACCGATTGCTACAATTACCCTCCAGAACTCTCCAACGTGAATGTGAGCGACGAATGGATGCTTTATTGTGGCAATTTCAATTTGAGTTCTGATCCTGATTGTGATGAGGATACGACACAGATGAAAGTCCGACTCATCCTGAATTACAATACAAATGATGAAGATGCTATCGTATTTGGAGATGGCATCCAGCTCTATGAAGGAGAAGATGAGAAGGTGCTCAGCCTGAACAGCTATGCTTACCGGTTTGATGGCTTGGTTGGTGAGGCCATTCAGGGAAATAATGTGAAGACTGCTTTCGACTATACACAGCGAAAATGGCTTGAATCACAGGAGATCAGCAGAGGATCTCGACTCTTCGCAAGACATTACAACTATGATGACGTCGGAAATATCGTCGCCATGCACAACTCCACAACAGAGACCAACCTGCTTGCCACATACGATTTTGACAAGATCTACCAACTCATCAGCGTAGAAGATAATGCATATTATGGACGGTCAAGCGAGTATACTTATGATACAGTGGGCAATCGGCAGGCAGAAAATGACGAGGAATATGAGTATTATTCTGGCTCGAATCGTTTGGAGACGTTCAATGACAGTGTGGATTTCACGTATGATGAATTGGGAAACATGCTCACGAAGATAAAAGGAAGCACGACATTCGCGTACACGTATAATGCAAAGAACATGCTTTCTTCTTTCCTTACGAACGATACAGTTCAGGGTTCGTATGAGCATGATGATCTGAACAGAAGAATTGTCAAGGAGAGCACGATTACTGGCGTGCAGACTACGTACGTGTATTCTGGCAATATACTCGTGCAAGAGGTGCGGGAGTGCATCAACATGAGCTGGGCGTATAACATCAGCAAGGGGGTGTGCTCATTGCAATGAAACAAAAAACCCTCATTCTGATAGCTTTGTTCTTCATAGCTTTGCCTACCGTGTTCGCTGATGTTGGTTATGAGTATCTTGATGGTGGCAGTATTCTACACATCTGGAATGAGTATGATGATTATTATATTGATACGTCTTCTGGTATTCAGCTCACGAATAATTATGAGGAGTATTGGTCTAAGAATACGTTCTGTGGTGGTGTTGAGTTGCAGGACTGGCAGTATTATTGCACTGACACTCTTCCTTTCAACTGGACTCTTATCACTGACGATAACACTTACGTCAATTATACTGGTGTGCGGTCTGTTTTGGCAGGCCCGTACCAGATATTGTTCAGTCTCACCTATCATCTTGGAAGTGACGATTCTAATCTCACTATTGTTCCTGCTATCGAAAATCTTGGTTCAAAGCCTGTTCGTAAGTCCTTGCGGTTTGCCTGGAGGATCAGTGATATTCAGATTGACATGGGTGAGGAGGATAACCTGTTTTCTGTGTTCCAGAACAGCACGCGTCAAGACGTAAACCTCAGTGATAGTGTGAATGAAACCTTCACTGACCTTACTTTGAATCAGTTGTGGCTGTGGAAGTACGTGAATGGTTCCTGGATTGACTTATGGCTAGCATTTGGCAACGAATATGAGTATTCGATAAGCGTAGCTAGTGAGGAAGGACAATACAATGCACCAGTCACACTATTCATCGATCTTGGAGATCTTGATAAGCATGAGCGTAAGGAACTGCCTTTTCAATGGCTTGATCGTCTGGTTTCCTGCTCTCCTGGCATGAACCCGACACTTATCACCATCACATATTATCGTAATGGTGTGACGTCTACACAGGCGTTAAGCGAGGAACAGATCAACATGCAGCTTGAATGGTGGGGACCAGCACTATTTCCCGGCACGTGCAATGCGTACTTCGAACAAAAACCAAATGATATGTATGCTTCTCTCTCCAATTCGTATCCGGAAAGCGAGCATGCTGTCTTTCGGGTTACTGACTGGAACAATTTTGTGCAAGGACAACAACTCGCCTATTCGACACCATACAATATGACTGTGCATTGCGGCCAGAAAAACGGCACAGCCATAGGACATGGCTGGGTAGGAGGACTCTCATCAGCAGATTTCAACTTATCATGCAATTCCTCGTCAGAAACTCTTCCAAACCCCTGGACTGCCAATGTCAATATGTCATTAGAAAGATGCTCCCGAATCATCTGGTCAGGAAGAAGCCACGCAGAAGACAATGGACGATTAGAATCCCGCAGGCGAAAAGCAAGTGCAGACTCAAGAGAGGTTGCAGAATAAACCATCTTTAATTCTCCAGAATCACACCATACCCGATCAGGCGAAAGCGCGTCCCGATCCTTCTCGAAATCGTGATCTTCGCATCCTTTTCCGCGCAGATGGGAAGTTTTAACTTGCACATGAATTTATTCTTCCCAAGCTCAGTCACAACCCCGACAGTTGACGCGGAATTCACATTCAGCATGAGCATCTCGCCAAGCTTGATATTATCCACCTTCAACTCCTCCTCAGAACCAACCACTCGCTCCAACAAATGCGTCTCAAGAGTGAGATCATACCATACCGGAGGAAGCTTATCAGGAAGACCTGCCACATTCCCACCAAGGCTATCACCCTTGACAATCCCAGGATCAAGCGACGTGAGGATCGCAACGCTACCTCCCGGGTGCAAACGCTCCACCTGCTGCCCGCCAGTCTGCGCAGAAAGCACTTTCGAAAAGAGCGGCTTTGCCACAAGCTTATTCGCTTCCACAACCACACGGCCAGGGCGGATCTCCACACGATCGCCCACACCAAGAGATCCTTGCACGATCGTTCCCCCAAGGACGCCGCCAGACATCTTTGCAGGATCAACCCCTGGCTTATTAATGTCAAAGCTTCGCGCAATGATCATTATCGGATCAAGGGACTCATCACGCACCTTGGACGGGATATATTTCTGGATCGCAGACAAGACCACATCCACATTCACCCGCTTCAGAGCCGAAACCGGAATGATAGGTGCTCCCTTAAACTCTGTATTCTTCAAGAACTCCTTTATCTGCTGATAATTTCTCATCACCCGCTCCTTGGGGATGAGATCCACCTTGTTCTGGATGACAATCACATTCTTGATGCCAGAAATCTTCAATGCCATCAGATGCTCACGAGTCTGCGGCTGCGGACATACCTCATTTGCCGCAATCAAGAGAAGCGCGCCATCCATGATCGTCGCACCAGAAAGCATCGTTGCCATCAGGCTCTCATGGCCCGGCGCATCCACAAGAGAGATCTTGCGCTGAAAAACAGCAGGACCGTCGCAAGCCTCACACTTCTCATGAATCGTGAAAAGATCACACTTCTCACATTTTCTTATGATCACATCAGCATAGCCGAGGCGGATCGTAATTCCCCGCTTCAATTCTTCAGAATGCGTATCAGTCCACTTCCCAGAAAGCGCCTCAGTCAATGTCGTCTTCCCATGATCAACATGGCCTACCAGGCCAACGTTGATCTCCGGCTGGCCAGATTCCTTGCCCTCCTGATCTCTAGCAGAAACATCCTTTGGCAGGCTCTTTTTCGCCTCTTTTTTCGGCGCAGGAAATTTCTTCTTCAAAGGAGTCTTCCTTGCCTTTTTTTCTGTTGTTTTTTCTTCAGCAGCTTTCTTTTTCGGCATGTTCCTGCAAGAATAGAGGGTCCTTTAAAAAGCTTTTTCCCTTATTGGTTTTTTAAGCCAGGTCCTATAGATTGTGGCACCTATCAGAAATACGATATAGAGCAGGATGAGGACGAACATACCGAAGAATATGTCTGATTGTACTGATGCGCATCTGGGATGATCCACCCACGTAGGATCGAATCCGCACGCCGGTACATATAGTCTATGGAGAAAGAGAAAGACAATTGCTGCAATGATGAGAAGAAGCAGTTTCACCCAAAAAAATATATTGGACTTGAAAAAATTCATACCTAATCCACCCGGTACTTAAAAGTATTCCTCTTGCCTGTATTCTTGAACTTGATGATATTCGTCTTCCGAAGCTTCTTCAGGCTCATCGTGACAGAACCGATAGAAACACCAAGCATCGCAGAGATCTCACGGGACGTGAACCATTTTTTCCGGTTCTTGCATAAAAAATCATATACTTCTTGTTGACCTATTTTAACCACCAACCCTTTCTACCTATCCTGAACACCTGTTCTATTTAAGCTTATCGTCATTACTGCTGAATGAGCTTAAAAAAGGGCAGTATTGACACGATGTGGGCTTAAGATTACCAAAGAATTATTGCGAGGATGATGAGAAGAATGCCTAAAAAGAGGGCAAGCCAGGCATACTTCTGAAACATCGTGAGCGAATGATAATACGTCATGAGATTCTCCTTCCAAGAGGCAATAGTCTGAAGGATCCTCATCTTCATATATGCAAAGTTGACCTGCATACACGTATCCTGGAAGGAGAAGTTTATAAGTTTTTCCAAAAGCATTAAATAGCGCACAATTCCCCATAAACACCGATGGTTGAGTATAACAAGAAGATCAAAGACCTTGAAGAGCAGATCGCAAAGACAAGATATAACAAAGCAACTTCTCATGCCATCGGGCTCTACAAGGCGCAACTCGCACGGCTCAAGGAGAAACAAGAGGCACGTGGATCAAAAAAAGGAAAGACAGAAGGCTACGCAGTCAAACGGACGGGGGACGCGACAGCTGTCCTTGTCGGATTTCCCAGTGTCGGAAAATCAACCATCCTCAACAGGCTCACCAACCAGGAATCAGAAGTCGCCGCATATGACTTCACCACTCTCACCTGCATCCCCGGGCTTCTTGACTACAAACACTCCAAGATCCAGATCCTCGACGTTCCTGGAATCGTCCGCGGCGCTTCCAAAGGCACAGGCCGCGGAAAGGAGGTACTCATGGTCATGCGAAGCGCAGACCTTGCCATCATCATCGTCGACGTGACAAAACCAGAGCAATACCCGGTACTCCTCAAAGAGATACGAGATGCACACATACGCGTAAACGCCCGCAGGCCAGATATCAAGATCAAAAAGACCTCAAAAGACGGTGTTCGGATAGGAAAGACCGTCAGGATGACACACCTGGACGACCAGACCATCAAAGACATCCTCAAGGAATTTCGCATCCAGAACGCAGACGTCCTGATACGCGAAGACATCACCGACGACCAGCTCATCGACGTCATCGAAGACAACAAGAAATACATCGCAGGACTCACTGTCTTAAACAAGATTGACATGGTCTCTCGGGAGCGCGCAGAAGCTGTGATGCGAAAAATCAAGGCAGACATCGCTATCTCAGCACGGGATGCAGCACACGTCGACGGCCTCAAAGACCTCATCTTCCAACGGCTCAACTTCATGAGAGTCTGCATGAAAGAACCAGGAAAACCCGCAGACATGGAAATACCCCTCATCACCTTCACTGGCGCGACAATAGGGGATATCTGCAACAAACTCCATAGAGACTTTGTCGACAAGTTCAAATTCGCCCGCGTCTGGGGAAAAAGCGCCAAATTCCCAGGCCAAAGCTTAACCTTAAGGCATGTCATGCAGGACGGGGATGTCCTCGAGATACACCTGAGATAATTCGTTCTTCCTTCCTTATTCCAGATATCCCTTGTGCTTAAACATGCGATAGAAAAAAAAGACAGACACTGCCATCAAGCCGAGAGAAAAAATATACCCGTACTGCCACTTTATTTCTGGCATGTGGGCGAAGTTCATGCCATAGAGGCTTGCGATAAATGTCGGGATAAGGACCAACGACCCCCACGCAGTCATCCTCTTGATCGATATGTTCAGGTTATTTGATACCGACGTCAGATAGATCTCGATGGATTCTGAAAGCACCTCCCTATACGTGCCCACAAGATCCATGAGCTGGATGATATCATGATACACGAGGATGAAGTCTCCTGTATCTTCCCTCTTCAGATTCTTTGCCATACCCTTCTCAATTCCCATGATCACATCCCTAATTGCAGTTATTGACTTCGCAAAATATATCAAGGTCGTCTTTATCCGAAAGACCTCTGCAAGAGATTTCTTTCTTGACGTATCGAGCATGTGGTTTTCAATGATCGAGATATGATCCTCGATCGTGTCCAGATACTTGAAATACCCATCCATGATCTCCTCACAGAGCCGATACAGAAGATACGTCGACCCTTTTTGGAAATACGCCCGTTTCATATCTGTCTCTGCTTCTTCAAAAATCTTCAATGCGTCCAATTCCTCGCGAGACGCAATAAGCAAAAGCCGCTCAGAAGCGAACACGCTAAAGGATTTCGGCACCACCTGGCTCTTCACCAATGCCGGTGCCTTCAAGATGATCTGGGTAAAATGAGCGCGTTCAATGATTGCCGGGCGCAAATCCTCTGCAATGCTTTCCCTGATGATAATCTCTTGGATATTGAGTTTCTGCGAGACATGCGCTAATTCATCATCCGTCGGCGCAATCAAGAACACCAGCTTAACCGTATCAAACCTGATGTCATCAAAATAAGGCTCTGCCAAGACATCCTCTTGGGAAATATACTCAAACACCCGCAACATCTTGTCAATAGAATGAGCTAACCATAAAAACTTTGTTCACCACTGTAGAATTACTGACAACTATTCCTCGTCTTCTTTCTCTTTCTCTTCCTTCTTTTTCTCTTCCTCGTCGACTGCTTCATACCCTTGCATGAAGGCATCCTCTTCAGGAGAGATCTCATCATTACCCATCATCTCCTCGCGTCCTTCATCATCATATACTTCTTCGAAATCTGAACTCTCTTCTTGCTCTTCTTCATATGCCATGAAGTCCAAGCTTTAATGGTTGGTTTATATAATTTTCTATAGTCAAGACAATGAGTGGAAATAAGGCATATATAGTATATAATTCCTTCTTATAAACCCGCCCTTATTTTCACTCTTTCTTACCTGCTATGCCTGTCTTTTCAACAGATCATCGATGAGTTCCGTATACTCCTCGAAAAAATGGGCAGAATGAGAGATGGTGATAAGTTCACCCGGAGACACACCGATCTCATGTGCCACATACTCCTGCAGCTTATATATCTGGAACACATTCGTAGGCCACCCGATGAAATAATCATTGCTCCGAAGCGTTCCTGTCACTGTCAATTTTCCCTCATGCATCTTGAAATAGATAGACACAAGGCCAGGGACCTCCTTGTTATAGATCTGGGCATCCTTCACCGGATCAAAGATCGTCAGGACAGCCCTTCTTGAGGTGGGATCAGATTTCAAAAGCGGGATGATGAAATCATGTATTTGATCGATTTTCTCCTGGAAATTGAAGATGCGGGAGCCATACGTGAACTGTATGGTTGGGATGGTCTTTCTTGCAAAGATGATTGCCTGCAACTCCTCGACCGTCGGATAGATCCACAGGTTCAGCTGGGTCAAATAGGAGATGGGCTCAAGCACGTCCTTGTGCGCATCATTGATCCTGACAACAAGGTTCAAGACCTCCTTGCATGTCCGCGTATCCTTATCCACAAAATCAACACCATATCTTTGAATAGCAGAAAGTCCTGCGATCCACGCTTTCATCGTCCCCTGCTCAACAACATCCATTCTCTTCACTCCATGAACTGCGTCAATGACAAATCCCCCTTGCGCTCTGCGAAATCATAGCAGAACAGGGGAATCTCATGGCGCGAAAACAATATGCTGAACTCATGCACTACTTCAGAAACCTTGAAGTCACCACCTCGGAAAAAACGTACCCTATCAGCGTTCTTAAATATCTTTGCCATACGTTCACGGGTCTCAATCGTCCCCAGGATCTCAGCGTCCTCAAAGTCCTTGATCCGCTTGATGCTTCTCTTCCGATATCCCCTCTCTGAAAAATCCTCACGTGCATACCCTGAAAACTTGCTCGAAAAGGTGATCCTGAACCTGATGGGAATCCCACAGGACTTGTAGATGGTCTCCTCTGTCTTGCAGAACAGGTCGGTTTCCTCTTGCACCGTCTTCAGGATATCGATAAAATGCTCCTCTTCGGAAAGATTATAGTTCCAGAAGCGAACATAATTCCCGACCAAGAGATGCATGCGCTCTGCATGCGGTTCGATCCGCTGGGCAAGCTCTAAGAAATTCGCATCCATTGTCGTTCGCCGAATCCTGTTCGCGATGAGCAGCGTCTTTGCCGCCTTTGCGATCATCTGCCGGAATTCCGAAGGGGAGGAGAATGTCCTGTAGAATGCGCCCACATCCACAAGAAGGCTGATCTGGCCGCAAATCATGATGGGAGAGAGCTTCTTCTCTGCAGCAACGGCTTTCCATTCGGTGCTGTCAAAGGTGTACACTCCTGCCTTTCCGATGATGATAGGCGCCTGATGCAGTTGCGTATTCTGGATGTTGATCTTCTTCTTTATTTTTGAGAAATGAAGGATTGCAGCCTCGATAATCTTCCTGTTCTTATGCAGGCCTTTTACATCTGTGGCGAAGAGGATACTTATCTGGCCAGGATTCACTTCAGAAAATATCCTTAAGAACTCGATCATTCTCTCTTCGTTTTTCGGGTTGGACAAATCCAAGATGATGCAGATCTCCTTGGAATAATCATTCGTATCAATGTGCAGCCTTTCTATAAGGTCTCTTAAGCCCTCCTTACCCATGTGATCCACGACCTCCTCAAAATTGTTGAGGCCGATGACATCATTCACATGGGAGAACAGCCGGTTCATGATGGCGAGAAATCCCTGGGGCTCTTTGAACTGTGCAGCATCAAGAAGGATTGCATTCGCCCGTGAAAGCCAGGTCTCCTTTTCCAGCTTGTGGATGATTCCCTTCTCTTCATACATATCAGCAGGAAGCGACGGTATGTCCGGCTTTGAAATGAGGATCTTCCTCTGTTTCTTCTCGATCAGGTAATCCCCTGGCTCAAGCGCAAGAGAAAACACCTTCTCGCCATGGGTGCTGAACGAGGACACCTGCAGGATGTGCTCATCAACGAGCTTATTGAGATGATAGAGGATCCTCCTATGCAGCGCTCCCTTCTTCCTTCCCGCATCCCTCTTTTTTTCCTTGTCCCCTTTTCCCAGCAGGCGTTCCTTGACCGGATCGTACTCTTTCAGGTACACCTGCCTGATAATCTCGCTTGTCGTAAATTCCTTTTGCGGCTCTTTCTTGAAAATGAGAAGGATGAGATGGTCAGTCCGCTCCATGACCACCGGTAAATAGTAATTCTATATAAATCTTTTCAAAAAAAACCTGAACGTTTCAGGGAATCGTCTGAGCCAACATTGATGTATCCCTGCTACATCATACTCTGTAAATGGGGGTGAAAGCCATGCTCAAAAAAGAAGATCTCATCCTGCTGAGCTATTTCAGGGAAAATGCGAGATCCCCCCTCACCAGGCTCTCAAAGCTCACCCGCATCCCCGTCTCGACGATCTATGACAAGCTGAAGAGCTATGAGAAGAAGCTGATCGAGAAGCACACCACCCTTGTCGACTTCAGGCAGCTCGGGTATCTCCTGCACGTCAATTTCCTCTTCAAAGTGGAAAAGAATGACAAAGAGCACCTGATAGCAGAACTACGCAAAGACCCGTCCATAAATACAATATGCAAGATCGGGAACGGATTCGACCTCTTTGTCGAAGGATTCTTCAAGGATGTGACTGACCTCAACAGCTTCTCAGAACGACTGGAGAAATACTCTTTCACAGACAAGAAAGATTATGTGGTCCTTGAAGACATCAGACGAGAGGGATTTCTCACCAACCACTATTAGACGAAGGGACGAAAAGTTTAAATATCTCCCCTATTCCAAATACCCGTACTATTGTGTGATAACAGAGGAAAAAAACCATGAGCGAACTACAAATAACCGTGAATTCCCGAACCATCGAACGACTCGTCTTCGTCATTCTCATCGTGTTCCTGCTCGGACTCAACATCTACCACTGGACAGCAGACAACTCCCCTCTCACAAAAAATGAAGTCACCGGGCTTGTCACTGACAAAAACCTTGCCGCAGATAAAGACACCCCGACAAAAGATGCAGCAGCCCAAAAAGCGAAAGTTGACGAGACCTGCTATGACGGCATCAAGAACCAGGACGAGACCGCCACCGACTGCGGCGGGATATGCAAGGGCTACTGGTACGATGACGGTTGCCAGGCAGAACCAAAGGCAGTAACAACAGCAGAACCAAGCGTTGAGTGCAGGATGAACTCAGACTGCGAATCTGGCTATACGTGTGAAGACGGATCCTGCATTGAGATTCCCCCTGAATGCACAACAAATGCTGACTGCAACTCAAACGAGGAATGCACAAGCGGCAAATGTGAAGAAAAACGCCTCTCAGGAAATATTGAAGTCAATGTCCTTGACGCAACAGTGAACGCAGGAACAGGAGAAGGCACCAAGAAAGTCACTGATGTCAAACTGGAAATCACGAATGGCAAATCCAAATCAATAATCATCTACGGAAAAGCATACGTCTATACAGGACGCGGAGATGCTTTTTACGACCTGGGCAAGGAATTCGATATCGGAACAGTCAAATCAGGAGAGACCATAACAAGATTCTTTCCGATTGACAGCATGTTCTCTTTCCAGGACGATGATGAGGACAGGACAATCCGCGTCGAGATCTACGACGAAGATGACGAAGAAGTCGACGTCGACGGCGACCTTGTGAAAAAGATCTATCCGTAATTTTTTTTCCATTAACTTTTAATAGTACTTTCTCCACTTTTTTGGTATGCGAGAATCTCAACGAATCCAACGCATCATTGCAATCCTTAGGCACACCTATGGAAACACCATGCTCGGCCGCCTCGGGCAGAAATACACGCCATTCCAGGTGCTCATCGCGACAGTACTCTCTGCACGGGCACGCGATGAGACGATCGAGATTGTCGCAGAAGGACTGTTCAAAAAGCATCCAACGCCAAGACTTCTCGCAAGAGCGCCAATCGCGGCAATTGAAAAACTCATTAAGAAATCAGGATTCTTCCATGTGAAAGCACGGCGGATAAAAGAACTCGCGAGAATCATCCATGAGGATTATTATGATATTGTGCCAGACACAATGGAAGGGCTCGTCGGGCTTCCTGGCGTCGGGCGAAAGACCGCAGGATGCGTTCTTGTCTACAGCCACGGGAAAGCAGCAATTCCCGTCGATACTCACGTGCACCGCATATCAAACAGGCTTGGTATCGTCAGGACAAAGACGCCGGAAAAGACAGAGACAGCGCTCATGAAGATCGTGCCAGAAAAAGACTGGCATCTTGTCAATGACCTCTTCGTGCACCACGGGAAGACCGTGTGCAAGCCGATACAGCCGCAGTGCCGGAAGTGCACGATAAAAGACCTGTGCACCTATCCTCATAAGGATAAGTGATGGTCAAGGACATCCTGTTTTTCCTCGACAAACGTAAAGTGCCTTTCTGCAGTCTCCCTATCCAAGACGAGTATATCCTCGAGATAGAAAAGGCTCATCTTTGGCACATAATCCTCCTTGCCAAACGTACGGGCAACATAGGGCTTATCGCAGACCTTGATGCCTATGTGAGCGATATCAGGCGCATAGGGGCTGCACCCATTATAGGTCACTTCAATCTTCATGGAGTCACCACCGCTATTCCTGAAGCCCAATACTTTGACTGGTCACCAGTGAGCTTAAAATAGTCGAACTTCGCAACGAGAACTGTCCCTTCAGGAACTTCAAGGAGAAACCGCTGCTCGACTGCCTTGCGCTCTTCCTCAGGCGTCCCTTGACAGAAGAAATGGAAGTAGCCGATCGCCTTTGTGCTGAACTGTTCCGGCAAGGCGCCCTCAGAAGCAAGCTCTTCAAGCGATTTCGACGTGAATGCGACAGTTGTTTCCATGCCATCAGGAAACGCGGGATTCTTTAAATATTTATGTCCCTTCCTGTCTGTTGCATCAAGAATTTAGCTACCTGTGGTTTCTTCATCGCATGGCTGTTTTTTAATAGAGTAAGGAACAATCGAAATATTTAAATAAGTGAGCTCACTTATGCGTGTGTATGACAAATATCACTCTTTCCATTGAAGAAGGCACCTACAAACGCATGCGAAAATACTCTGAAATACGGTGGAGTGAATTCGTCAGGAAGGCAATCAATAAGAGAATCGGTGAACTCGACTCCCTTGAAACCTCAAGAAAAGAGAGCATCCTCACCATGCTCGCTTCAGAGGAGGTATTGAAGAAGGAGTGGGACAATGAAGCTGACGAACGGTGGAACCATGTATGAGCAAAGAGACGTCGTGCTCATCCCCTTCCCATACACAGATATGACAGGGCAGAAACTCAGACCTGGGCTCATCATCTCCAACAAAAGACTCAACACAAGTGAAGACAGAATCTGTTGCCTCGTCACGAGCAGTGCACCACGGGATGGGGTTCCCATCAATGCCTTTGAGAAAGGAAAACTCCCCTTCACAAGCTGGGTGAAGCCGCACAGGCTTTTCACGATCAACCAACGCATCATCAAGAAAAAACTCTGCACAGTATCACAAGGATTCCATGACCGCTTAGTCAAAGAAGTGGAAAAATATATTCATTAAAAAATTTATGTCCCTTCCTGCCAGCTGTTCACATACAATTTTTTCATTTTTAGGTTATTTTTATCCCCACTTAGTGTTGGCACATAACATAAAGATTTATATAATCCGAAGTATTTGTAAAATTATTATGGGGGATGAGAAATTTAAAAAATTATCTTACCCGTCTTTTTTCCAAACAAGATATCCGAGGGTCAACTAATTATAGTTCGCTCTATACAGATTATTTTAATCACGATTAGAAAATCATATTTATTGCGAAAAGCGGGGGTGATACGTTACAGGAGTTACTTATATTAAATTGATAACAATACTAAAGTATTCATATTCAAAATATTGATTAAAAACGTGGGAGGGTGTACCAATGAAAAAAATAATACTAGCAGCAATAGTCATTCTAACAGCACTAATTATGGCAAATAGCGCATATGCAACACACACAAGCACTGCCGAACTCGAACCAGAGTGGTCTCCTGCTGGCCAATCGATCGATTATTCAGTTTCCACATGCAATACAGGCGGTGACAACATAGATGAATTCAGAATATATGATAATATTCTATACACTGATTTTGAGTGCGACGAGATTCCTGGTTGGACACTCACATTTATTCCCACTCATCCACCTTCTTGCTTATACATTGCAGAAAATGCAGATGATGAGATCGCATCGGGAGAATGTGAAACATTCACCTTCAGCGCAACATCTCCAGAAGAAGGAAACTGCAATCTTGAATGGGAATTTCGAACCTACGATATTGTGGAGTACTATCAAATCTTGACAGATACCACGAGCGTCGATGGCATGGATCCTGTCATCGAAAAAGAAGTCCTTGGCACTCAATGGATGGATGGTGCACTCTGCCCCAACGGCCCAGGACAGGGAGAAGAATGCTGGGTAACAACAGAAACACAGATCAATGTGTATGCATATGACGCAAGTATCTGCCAACCGCCAAGCCTTATTGATTATTGCCACTTTGAGATTCGGCTCGACGGACAACTCTACCAAGAATTTGACCTCGATGGCGATGATAATGGTGAAATACATTATTCACTCAATTTCCAAGAAGACTCAAGACACGAACTCATTATTTCCTGCTATGATAATGCAGGCAATATGATTGAAGATGCAGAAGTATTCAGAGTAGATAATACCAATCCAGAAACCGAGAAGCAATTCAACGGACCACAAAGCACCCAAGGAGATATTGAATGGATTGATGGCATCACAACGATATCACTCCTTGCAGAAGATCCTGATCCTACAGGCTTCCAATGCAACATCGGCGTCGATAAGACCTGGTACTTCAACATCCTCGCACAAGGAGAAGATGAATGCTGGACACCTGACGAATACTGCAACTGGCAAGATTTCCAAGAAAACTACGACCTTCGAGCAGTTTATAACGTAGAGAATATGGGGTGCATCGACTGGGCACAAGAATATTGTACAGCGAACTGGGAAGAAAACTGGGACAGCTGGTATGAATGTGTCACTGACCTTGTCCATAATGAGTGCAATGTTCCTGAATACTGGCAACTCTACGACGAAAATCCAATCCCGAAAGGCGAAGAATCCTGCCACATCTTTGGCTTCATGAGTATCGACGAACTCTGGAATATTGAGGATGTGAACACCAACTGCTTCTTTGTCGACATGACCCCACCACGCATCTGGAAAGAGGTCGGAGACCCAAAGATACTTTGCGAAACTGACGATTGCGACTACTACGTCAACCAAGACACAGAAATAACACTCTCCTGTGAAGACCAAGGCAGCCACCCGAGTAACAATGTCACCATCTACTGGAACATCTACCTCTGGGAAAATGATGCTTGGACACTCCTCGGAGAATATAACGAAAACGCAGTTGAAGCAACATTTACCTTTGCACAAGACTCACGACACAAAGTTGAATATTGGTGCGAAGATGCTGTGGGCAAGAGATCAGGACCAGAAACCTTCGAGACAGATGTCATGTACCTTGAAGAATTCGAAGTCATCGAAGGACGCGGAGACGTAAACTGGTCTGACCCATTTACTATTATGATCGATGATGAAGCACAGATTGGAGGAGATATCTACACCATCAACCTGTGCGACGAAGGAGATACTTGCATCGAATTTAGTGCATGTATCGATGGAAGCGATACTGTTGGTATCTTCAATGGCACGCTTTATCTCAACCACTTCAACAACAATCCAATAGGATCACCTGTCGACTGCCCAGAAGACTACTGGGAACTTGTCAAGATTGATGGTATAAGTTATCCACTCTATTATTATAATGACAAGTACTGGTTTGGCATGCCATTCACAGAAATCGACATTGTTGACACTCAAGGGCCTGAATTCATGAAAACAGTCGGAGATCCATCTGTCCTCGTCGATCCTGAGTGCGATCCACTCACAGGAGAATGCTCCTACTACATCACGCAGGAAACGCTGATAAACATCACCTGCGAAGACAT
Source organism: Nanobdellota archaeon (assembly GCA_043825215.1). Lineage (GTDB taxonomy): Archaea > Nanobdellota > Nanobdellia > Woesearchaeales > JAHJEM01 > JAHJEM01. The sequence continues at coordinate 7,069 of JBDRSD010000049.1, read as the reverse complement.
GGAACCACACCCTGTCGGCGGTGTGACTATCTATATGATGGCATTCTGGGACGAAGACAATGACGGAGAGAATTGGGAACTCATCCACTCCATCGAACAACCAGGAATGAATTACACGTTCAATATGCACGAAGACAGCTCGCATAAGATCGTCTACTGGTGCAAAGATGCACTCAATAACGTCCTTGAATCAAAAGAGGAAATTGACTATGTCGATACTACTCCTCCATTGACAAATAAGACGTACGGAGAACCATCAAAGGTTGACCCGATCTGCGAACTCTGGTGCCAGACAGCTTACTGCGAAGAAGGAGACCTTGCCTGTATACATGCGTGTACTCATTCAGAATGCACGTGGTGGATAACCAGTCAGACACCGATCACACTTGCAGGAGAAGATCCGCAACCGCACCCAGTCGGATCAAACGAGACCTACTGGAGAAACCTCTACTTCCCGGACAACTCCGAGATATGCAACAGAAGCTTTGACGCAGAAAACTATTGCCACCCAGAATACTATGGGCAATTCTACGAGGGCTATCCTGAGATCGAATGGAACAGGTATACAGAACCATTCTACAAGCCAGAAGAATCATGTCATGTCATCGAATACTATTCAGTTGACCTTCTCGGAAATATGGGCGATATGCAATGGCAATGCGTCTACGTCGACAACACACCACCTGAAGGCATGAAGACTGTCGGTGACCCGAAACTCTCATGCGATCCAATCAATGGCGGAGGCGGAGATGTCAACGGCACTGAAGACTGCATACCAGAAAAGACCTGGACCACAAACCTCGACTTTGACCTAGGAATACTTAATGGTGTTGAGCACGACTCTGTTCCTGACGAACTCCACCTCATCCTTGGAGAGTCATTTACCTTGCCACTGCTCTGGGTAGCAAACGCAGGAGACCCAAGCGTCTCAAAATTCGATACAGACACAGGAAAGGAACTCGCGCGGTACAAGACCTGGTTTGGAGTCCTCGGAAGCTTTGGCTCCCACAGCGGACCTGCACCATCACGAACAGCAGTCGATACTGATGGCAATGTGTTTGTCGCAAACAGGCACTTTGACTCCAATAAACCCGCAGAAGTCGTGAAGATTCTCGTCGATGACTGGATAGACAGAAACGACAACGGCGTCCTTGATACATCATTTGATGCAGATTTTGACGGAGAGATCCAGATAGATGAGATGTACCCGCTTGACGATCTCAACATGAATAATATTGTTGATGACGATGAGATCCTGGATGAACGCATCGCCTGGATCAAACAAGTCGGTGGATCAAACGGGCTTGGACGATCGCTTGCAATCGACCTTGATGGTAACATCTGGGTAGGACTCTTTAACGATAAACAGTATTGGAAGATCAGCGGAGACGATGGAAGCATCCTCCTCGGACCAATCGACGTCTCACCCAACACACCATACGGCGCGCTTGTAGATAAGCACGGTATCCTTTGGGGATCCTCCTTGAGTTATAACCTGCTGAAACTCAATACAGAAACCCTTGAAGTTGAAGTATTCAGCACGCCAGGTCTTGTCTATGGCATTGCACTTGCGTATGACGAGAATGATAACACCATCGTCATCCTTGGATCACGCTATGGTGATACGTATTATCGATTTGATTCTGTGGCAGAGACATTCACCTCACCTGCACAAGAACCACAATACAGCGTGTTTGGCGTAGCAACTGATTCAGAATACAATATCCTTGCAGGAAACCTTGGCACTGGTGATATGCACAAGTTCGATCCTAATGGAAACAGGCTCTGGCAATCCAACCAGCTCTATTCGGAGATCAGAGGAACAGTTGTCGACAACAAAGACAATGTCTGGGCAGTATACCTCAGCCAAGACAAGATCGGAAAATTCAACGGCACCGACGGAACACCACTCGGCCTGTTTAATACCGGACATGCGCCCTACACCTATAGCGATGCCACAGGACTTGGACTTCGCGGATCAGTATCAGTCGGTACTTGGACCGTCATCTATGACTCTGAAGGCTCGAACACACAATTCAACCACGTCTCCTGGAACGCATTCGCACCAGAAGGAGGAGATGTCTCTGTGCGCGTCAGAAGCTCATCTAACCAAGTAGCATGGTCATCCTGGGAAGATGCAGAAAATGGAGTGGTACTTTCTACAACTCCTGACAACAGATACCTCCAAATCGAAGTCAAATTCGAAAAAGTAGGCGCTGATGAAGGCACACCCATACTCTACGACTTGACAGTCGACGCCACCTGCGGAGGCGGAGGAGAGCCACAATACTATGATTGCTGGTGGGTACGTGACCATGTCACTCCCATCACCTTGGATTGCGTGGATCAGGGAGAACATCCTGTACAACAGGAAATAGCGTGCTACCGGATCAGCTTCGATCAACCAGGACAAGAATGGCTTACTGAAGAATACTGCAATTATTACGGAGGAACACTAGAAGAAGACTGGTGCTGCGTCTACGTCGGTGAAGAGCAAGCATATGAGTTCTTCTTCACTGAAGACTCAGTCCACGACCTCGAGTTCTACTGCCGAGACCACCTCGGAAATACAGAAGAAGAACCAGACATTGAATACTTCAAAGTAGACTCCATACCCCCGACGACGATAAAAACCTACCTTGGTCCTTACCATGAGGAAGAAGGCGTGGAATGGATAGATACTATATCCACCATCCAATTGACAGCAACAGATGGCGGGGAAATCTGCGCAGTAGGAAACATGACAACATTCTATTGGTATGGCCTTGTCCCTGATGAAGCCTGCTTGAATGTAGAAGATTGCCATCCCGTAGATCATGGAGACTGGATGCTCTATGAAGAACCATTCGGCATTCCAGAGGAATCCTGCCACATCATTGAATATTACAGCGTGGATGCCCTCTACAATACCGAAGAAATCAAATATCAATGCGTATTCGCAGACCATACACCACCAGTCATCACCAAAGACTACGGCGAGCCATACTATGCTGATGAAACAGCAGAATGGATCAGTTCACAAACGCCCATCTACATGAGCGCATATGATTCAGAACCGCACCCATCAGGAGTGGACACGCTTGAATACAGAGTGAGCTTGGTTGAAGATGACTCCTGCTGGAACAGAGAAGCATGTCTCGGAACAGAAGGATTAGGTGACTGGATGGACATCGGAGACGGCATGTTCAACATCATCGAGGAATCATGCCACCTCATCGAAGCACACGCAGTGGACAACGTCGGAAAGGAATCCTGGCACGAGCAATGCGTCTTTGTCGACAACAGTGCACCAGTACCCAACAAGACTGTTGGAGAACCAAGCACTATGCTCACAAACTACACCTGGCTCTTCTACCCTGAAGTCAACGGCCACTGCTGGACAAGAGACGAAGACTCAATCGACTGCTGGGGAATAACGCTGCTGACACCTGTCAGCCTGCAATGCAGTGATCCAGAGCCACACCCAGTCGACCATGAAGCTACCTGCTTCAAGTACGGACTAGATGGCGATGACATCACCGAAAGCAGATGCGACGATTACCAAGGAACAATGGGCGAAGACGGATTCTGCTGTGCACCTGCAGAACTGGAATCGTTCTACTTCAACGAGATCAGCGAACACAACCTCGCATACTACTGCGTTGATGCACTCGGTAACAAGGGACCGATCGACGACGAAAAGTTCAAGGTCGAAGAGACATCCTTTGAGATAGAACTCAACAAGAAGTGGAATCTCATCAGTACACCCGTGAAACTCATCGATAACTCAATCGAAGAAGTCTTCGCAGATGTCGCTGACAACATGATGAGTGTCTGGACCTACGATGCCTTCGCAGACCAATGGTACCTCTACACGCCAAACGGAGACCCAACTGATGACGACCTTACCACGCTTGATCCAGGAACAGGTTACTGGGTACTCATGGCAGATGACGACCTGCTTGTCATAGGAGGAAGCCTCATGCAGCCAGGACAACTGCCACCAAGCAAACCCCTTAAGGGAGACACGTGGAACCTCATCGGCTACTGGGGAGCAGAAGGATTGACTGGTTACTACGGACCACAACACCAGGGAGATCACGCATGGTGCCACATGTTAAGCCTCGGAGATTCAATCTGGGACTTGACATTCACCAGCCTCTGGAGCTACTGGGAACCATACAATCCAAACATGTGGATCCCCTATGACCAGATGGACAGGATGGATCCTGGAGCAGGTTACTGGGTATTCCCTATAGATGATGGGACCTACGTGCCAAACACTGTCTGCTAATAAGGAGGTAAAAAATGAACACAGTGAAGATAGGATTAGTGTTTTGGACTTTACTTGCCCTCCTTATCTTGGAGGGTAGTGTCCTTGCGCAAGGAGGAGGGCCACCTCATCGATTCAGGGGTACCTTCACACTCAATGGTAACCCTGCACCAGACGGCATCATCATCGAAGCAAGAATAAATGGTCTCGCTGTTGCCGCAAGCAGCAGCATTGGTGGGAACTATGGGACAACACCTGCAAACAGGCTGGATATACCTGATCCCAACAACAACAGGGAAGGAATGGCAATAACTTTTTACGCCTTGAACACAAATGTGGGCGAAAGAGTATTCCACAACGGCAATAGTGACGTCTTTAATATAATACTGATTGCAGACTATTGCGGCGATTCCCAATGCACTGGCGCAGAAACCACGAGTACCTGCCCTGCAGACTGCCCAGCAGCTCCTGCAGATGGAGGCAGTGGTGGCGGTGGTAGTGGCGGCGGCGGAAGCGGAGGTGGTGGAGGAGCACTCACCTCATTTTCCACAACACCTGTAGAGGAAACCTGTGTACCTGACTGGACCTGCTCAGAATGGCTCGACTGTACCAATGGCGTGCAAAAACGAGTCTGTGTCGACTCTAGTAAATGCGGAATGGATGAGACCAAACCAGCAGTGCAAGCCTATTGCGAATCCGAGGAAACGATAGACACGACCGAAGACAACTTTCCCTTAAACGATAACCCTGTAGAACTTACTGCACAGGAAGCGGCAAAGGAAGAAGGCATGGGAGGAATCACAGGCGCAGTACTTGGCGGAGGAACCGGATCGATTATCGCACTCATTGTGCTGATAGCAATTGTTGGTGCAATACTCGCGATATACTTCCTGAACAAGAGGCGCAGGTAAGCAAATCTTTTTTTTCTCTTTCTTCTAATATTCTTCTAGATAGAAAACGAAATATTTAAATAAGTGAGCTCACTTATATACGTGTATGACAAATATTACATTATCCATTGAAGAAGGCACCTACAAACGCATGCGAAAATACTCTGAAATACGATGGAGTGAATTCGTAAGAAAGGCAATCAATAAGAGACTCAGCGAACTTGACTCTCTTGAAATCTCAAAAAAAGAGAGCATTCTTACCATGCTTGCCTCAGAGGATGTATTGAAGCAGGATTGGGATAACAAAGCAGACGAACGGTGGAACCATGTATGATCAACGAGATATAGTCCTCATCCCATTTCCGTACACGGACTTGACTGGACAGAAACTTAGGCCTGCGCTGATTATCTCCAACAAAAGACTTAATGCTAGCGAAGACCGAATCTGCTGCCTCATCACAAGTAATGTGTCACAAAATGGGATTCTCATAAATTCTTTCGAGAAAGGAACCCTCCCATTTAAAAGCTGGGTAAAACCACACAGACTCTTCACTATTAATACGCGCATTGTCAAGAAAAAACTCTGCACGGTATCACAGGAATTCCATGATAGACTTGTCACGGAAGTTGAGAAATATATTGAGTAATCCATAGTTAGATTAATTAATTCTGATCTCGGGTCAAGAACATTTATTAACTTCAAAAGCTTCTTTCGATTAATGAATGTGGCTGAAAGATTAATAGATAGATGGTCTGACTTCGTATGGCGTTTAATGCCGGATTGGCAGAAAGAGTATCTTGCTTCATCAAGGGCACAATTGCAATTGGACGAAAGAAGTTCAAAATATTCAAAAATAACAACTGCTCTTAATTTTGCTTCGACGTTTAATCCCATCGCAAGATTTATTCCAGGAAGACCATTACCCGGAATTGCTCCTGGAAGCTGGATTGCATATCATCTTTGTCGATCCATTGATGATATTGCAGATGGAGAGCAACCACTCCCCCAAGAGTACCACTCTTTCCGGCATTTCTTTCATGACTTGCATCAAACTATTGAGACAGAAAACTACCCCGAGACTGAAATTGGATTGCTATTACGCGGAACCATACGAGATATGGAACAATATCATGGTGTTGATATTCGGCAGGGACTTCATGATTTCATCGAAGCCATGTATGTAGAGTATGAAAGAAGAGCCAATAAGGCCATCTCGACAAGAGAGGAGCTATTTGTTGTATATCAACAATCCTTTAGCGTGCCGCAAGATATCGCGTTTATTTGCTTTCATTCTCGTATTCGCTCAAAAGATGTCCCCGAGCTTGCTCAATTACAAGGAAGATTGTACGCAGTAAAAGACCTTGCAGAAGAAATACCAAAAGGTATTGTATTCATCCCCAAAGAAGTCATTCCAGATATGGATTGGCAATCATTGCTTAGAAAATATGAAGACAACCCACAAATACTCTCTTGGAATGCAGAAGAATTAGACGCCGGAAAAGAACTCATTGCACGATTACGCTCCTATAGATTGGACATGGGAGGAAAACTTGTTATGAGCTTTCTCGTCAAGGGAATCGAGAAATATATCCAACAAATTACGTCCCTTCCTGCCAGCTATTCAAATATTTGATTTGTTCTGGCGTGAGTTTGTCAATCGTGACATCAAGTGCTTCAAGCTGGATCTTTGCAATGTAATCATCCAATTCCTCAGGAAGACTCACTACCTCAACAGGTAACTTGCCCTTGTTCTTAACGAGAAACTCGACAGAGAGTGCTTGACCGCAAAAGCTTGTTGCCATGACCATTGATGGATGACCCTCAGCGCAAGCGAGATTTACAAGTCGGCCTTCACCTGCAAGAAAAATCTTTTTACCATTTAGTGTGTATTCATCAAAATAGGGTCGCATCCGTCGCTTCTTTGAT
>JBDRSD010000048.1:0-3358 GCA_043825215.1 Nanobdellota archaeon | reverse complement strand
GATCAGGTAAGCTCTCTTGCCAATATATCTTCGAGGGCAATCCACTTTAGCACTGTTGCCGAAAGGACTAACTTCACGCACTAAAAAACCCAAGATTCCTTTCTCCTCCAGCACTAACACATCATTTTTTAACTCAATCTTTCTCATAGGATATCTCAGGATATCCTTAAATATATAAACTTTTCGCTTCTAGAAAATATAGGTTAAAAAACAAGAAGTACTCATCGAGGAAAAACGCAAAAGTCAAGGACAAATCAAGAATGGGGCTGATTCCCAAAGAACACTTCCAGATGAGTATACATATTTACCAGTGGGTATAAAAATGCACCGGCCGAGAATCGAACTCGGGTCAAAGCCTCAATACGGGAAAAAGCAGGAGGTCCAGGCACCAACCATCAGTTGGCTGCGCTCTGATCACTGCTTTTTCACCTTGGCAAGGCTCTATTCTACCATTAAACCACCGGTGCGAATTATGAGAAAAAAACCCGAGGCATTTATATAATTTGCGACGCTTTCCACCATTCCATGACGCTGATGAGCTGTTCTATCGGTGAAAGACCCTGCAGCCACTGGTTGATCATGTACAAGAGCTCTCCATCATCAATCAGGTAATCGCAGTTCACGTCAGGGGGGACTTCTGGACAGTTCCCTTCACACATGCCTATGCAGCAGAGGTTCGTATCCTGGGAAAATTCCCACTCACCGACGCATTCCTGTCCTTCAGTGCAGACGTTTCCTCCCTGGTCTGCACAAAGAGGAGGCGGGGCGGGCGTGACCAATGCAAAATCCCCAGCCTTGTACAGCGGGACAGGGATCTTTTCCCCAATCGCCTGGGTGAGATCTGGGCCATACACATGGTACGTGTTGGCAAGAACGCCCACTTCAACTGTCAGCCCATCAGAGGAGACACTTGCAGGAATGCCTGTCACTTCAACAACAGCCAGCCCATCTTTGGTAAAACCAGTTGTCGATGCGAATGCGTATCGCTCAGGAAGCCCGTCAATTTCCCGTAGCATACCCATCTTCAGATTTGCAGAGATGCCCTGCCCAGAGATTACATTCGTCGGCGCGTACAATACATAATCTGTCGCTGTCGCGAATGTCATTTTCGCTCCGAATCCTTGGGTAAGAGGCAAGGTACTGTATTGCGGCGGTATGACCTGGGCATCATACGGGAAGAATACCATGAACCATTGCGGATTTCCGCTTGTTATCGTCGCCTCAAGCCGTTGATTGAAGCCGTCCTGGTTTGCATAGGGCGACTCAAGCTGAGTATTGTACCTGGCATCAGTGAAGAGTGCTGGCGAGAATGTCGGAGAGATCCAAAAGACATCAAGGAATCCCCCATGCTCTCCTGTCACACGCAAAGGATTTGTCGAGTGCGTCCAAGAATTCCTGTGCAGGGGAGTTCCTGAGTCCTTATATTCTGTGTGGAGAAGGAACTTGTACTGGTCAAGAGGATTGGCGCTCGTTCGTGTATCATCTGCAAGCACAAAGTATGGTGGGATGACCCCGTCAGGTTTGACAATGAGCATATACCTGTTCGCCCTATCCATGCTCCTGAGATGGATGCATTCTAATGTTGTGCTTGTCCCCCCATTGTACGGGTGCGCGCACCACGACCAATCCGGAAAAGGATTGAACTGGTCATTGTTCTTGATATATGCTTCCCTCGCGTCACCGTGCAGAAAATCCGCAGCATTTGAGATAAAACTATTACGGATGTAGCCGTCTGTCCCGCAATTGCCGCTTGACTTTGCCATGCCCAAATACCACAATCCTTCACCAGCATCCATCTGGCCATTGTTGTTGGCGTCATAATAGTCTCCAGACGGGTTCACCATGATGAGATTATGCCCCTCAAGCATGGATGCAGGATCCCCGCACGCACCAGCATCCTTTGAATCCCCCGTGTCTACGATCAGCCTGTCCTTGTAACCGAGAAGGGTAAACGTGTTCTTGTCCTCCTGGTTATGCCCCATATGGAATATGCCTGAAAAGAACGTGAACTGGATGTCCTTGCTCATTGTGCCGAACTGCCATCCGTTCTTGTAGAAGTACTGGCCAATACCTGAGAAGAGCATGGAATCCGGGAGAAGAGTTGCGATGTCCTCGCTTGGAAGGTCATCACCAAAGATTGCAAGGAATGGCATGCTCTGCGGGGAAGACCCAACATAATATTCGTGCACCCAGCGCGACAAGGGTGTCGGAAAACGTGTCATCGCATAGGTCGGGAAGATGTGCCAATTCCGGATGACACCAGTAGAATAGGTTGGCCAGTCGTTCCAGTTATGGAACCGCCTGTTGCCTTCAGGAATCGCATTATAGGCAAGATAAGTGAGGAATTTTTCCACCCGTGGATCGCTAAAGTAATCAACGCCGTCATAGTTTTTCTGGGCGATTGCTCCATACGTCAGCCCGAGCATGGAAAGCGCGCAATATCCCACCCCTTCGTAACATCCGCCGTCGCTGTCCAGGGTGTGCTGGATGTACCCTTCTATTGCCAATCTTCCAAGGGCATGAGCATCCTCATAGAGCTGAGTATTCTGGCCATCGTCTTTGACTGCAAGCGCACCCATGAGGATGCTTCCGCCGATGTTGGCATGCCAGTTCCCATTCGCATAATCTTCTATTTGAATTCGCCAATCATGAGGCCATGGCTCTGTCAGGGCGTAGTTGAGGTATGCTTCAATCTCTCCCCGCACTGCCGCCTTTTGAGGATCATTCGGAGCATCCTCCACAAAGCAATTATCATACGCTGTCGCGAGCGCGAACAGGATCCAGGGATTGTCCTGCTCTGGATAATTATTTGTATAGGAATTATCTGGATGGAAATTGTCCGTCAGGTACATCGCCATAGCCTTGCACTTGTCCCTGTATAGCGATTTTCTTGCAGGATCGCCAAACCAATAGGCAAATGCCTGCTCCTGGACATAGATGGGAGTCATCGAATTGATCGCATTGACATGGAACAGGGTTGATTCCTGGCTGCCCAGGCGATTATCAGCATACTGGATAGCCTGCACCTTTGCAGCATCATCAGGACCAAGACCATCAGTCATCTTTGCTGCAAGGGCGGGAATCTGGTTGCTTGTAAAGAGGGTGAAGGGGTGCTCAACAGCACCTGCGATAGGAATGAGCAGGAAAAGGACAAGCAGGAATAATCTCTTCATGCATAACACTCGACAGAGAATATATTTAAATGTTATCTTATTTCTGGCTTCATCCAATAATTCATGATTCTTGATTTTTCTGTTGTTTTTGATAATACTGGCGGGCAGACGGCCAAATTGCTTCGCAATTTGTCCTACGGGGCACCCCGACTGGGGCGTCCCCCGCCCCGTCTGCCGCCAACGAA
>JBDRSD010000047.1:0-2587 GCA_043825215.1 Nanobdellota archaeon | reverse complement strand
GAATGATGCCTTTCGTCAACATCTTCCAGGACATGACAGGCTACCTCTACTCCATGCTCGCAAACCCCTGGCAGCTTGCGACAAGCGCAGCCATGGCCAGCTGCCATTGGGCACAAGGCCCAAGCCTACCCCACAGCATCTGTGGCGCAGCATCAGATGCGCTTGCGATTCCTAAACTCATCGAAATGATCAACAAGATCCAGACCGCAATCCAGCGCGCATACGACAAACCATACGATTATTGCACATCGGTCATCAATGACTACAGAAGCCCCTTGCAACTGACCAATCCCTTCGCAAACCTTGGCGCAGGAGTCAAGTGCAATGCAAAATACTGCATGGTCAGATACGGCAGCAAGACTTTTGTCCAGGACATCTCAGGAGCATGGTACGAGCCGAGAAACGAGAACAGCCCAAAAGAAGTCTGGGACTGGGTGGAAAACGAAGCAAGAACGACCGACGTCGGAAACGCAAGCGTGAAACTCACCACAACAACAGCTGACCTCAATGACAGGATATTCCTCAAGCCAACAAGAAATGGAAGCCTGCCAGGATACATCCCCACTTCAGAAGCCCAAGCCATCAATAGGTCAGCACTAGAAAAAAGAGGAGAATTCACTACAGAAGAGATCAACAGGCTCTTTCCCAACAGCAACATCGCAGAACGAGCAGGAGAGATCAACACATTCGAACAAGATGTACAACAATTCGCGCAGGAAATAGACGGACTCGAAAAAAAGAATGCACAATTACTAGCAGAAATGACTGTAGATGGTGCCATGAATACATTAAATGAAGTTCTCGAAAACAAAAATAAGATTAACAGACTCAAAGAACGGAAGAGAAATACAAACGAACACATCGACACCCTCCGTGGCCAGCAAAAAAGAGATATTGCATGGGAAGTCCACTGGAAAGAGGGATGGAGTGCGTACTCGACAGCCATGTCTTTCGGACGGGTGGCATCATCCATCAGCACACTTTTCAGGCCGGACAATGACTGGGGAGACTACTCAAGCCTTGTGGACGACACCTTCGGCACCCTCAACAACATCGCACACTTTGAAGACCAACTGTGCAAAGTCGGCATGCCAGGATATAAAAGCGTGAACAACCTCGTGATCAACGAAGCAGGAGGAAGACGGCAGAGCGGCGCGCACATCGAAGGAAGCAAGGAAGGACCGCAGACCGACGCGCAAGGACGCTCGTATTACAATTATCTCATCACAGGCGCCGTCACGCCAAAGAAAGGAGACAACTTCAGGATCAAGGTCATCGCCAGAGGGGGAACGACACGGATACTGCGTGATTACACTGCAATACGAGACGAAGACGAACATGGCAACCTGCGCGGGTACAACGTGACCATGACCGACTATACCACACTTGACGAGAATGGCGAACCCACCCAGACAAGCAGGATGACTGGAAAAAGCGTGACATTCGACTTCACCTCCTTAAGCATCATCAAGCTCGAGCACGAAGACCACGACTACAACAAAGTCTGCATCAATTTTGAGGTCGAAAACCTCGAGGATTATTTCAGCCGAGTCCTCATCAGCGGAAACGAGCTCTGCAACGACATCGTAACATGAGAAAAATCATACAAGCGGAAAGAGAATTGAGCAAGGGAAAAAGAAGTCCATGCTGCGGCCGTGACTGTCAGCAGTTAGCTGGGCTCAGTAAGCGGTCGCAAGTGACCGCTTTTGTCATCCTCGGACTCATCATCCTGATCATCGCAGGCCTTGCACTGTTCCTCAAGAGCTATCTTGCAGACAAAGGCACAACGCCAATAACCGTCGACAAGGAGCTTGAACCATTCCGCCAGGCTGTCGAAGAATGCCTCTACAATTCCGGAAAAGATGCATTGATAAAAATCGGCATGCAGGGAGGATACCTGAAAAAAGAGCCCTACCTCTCACCAACACTCAACAATCCCACTAGGGGCAATGCGTTCTATTTCTCGCCAGGAGGCGACCCGACAAAGGCAATCGTGATTCCCTACTGGTCCTACCTTGTCAGCGACGAGATACCGTATGCATTCTCCTCTGCAAGACCAAGCATCTACCCTCGGAGCCGACCCGCATCAATCGAAGGGCAGATGGACGCGTATGTCAAAGAGCACAGCGAGGAATGCATCCAAGAGATGAAAGAACTCTTCACCGACAGAGGATTCGACTTTATCGAAGACAACGAAGGAACATACCAGACCATCATCTCAGAGACGAACGTCGTCATCGAACTTGACAGGCCAATGAAGGTTACGCTCGCAGAGAAAACACTCTCCATAAATCTCTTCCGGGCAAACATGCACCTCAACCTAAAAAAGATCTATGACACGGCAAGCAGACTGCTTGTCACCGTCGGCAACGAAGAGGCACACTTCTTCGAGAAATCCACGATCGAATACATCGCCCCATTCGCACTCTCCCCAGAATCAGAGCTTCCGCCAATCGCCCAGACCCTCGAATCCAGCCTTAAAGGCGACCACATGTGGAACATCTACGACGTCAAGGCACGGATCAAGGAAATCCTCGCAGACAATGTGAACAACATCCAGGTCCAGGGCACGCGAAACAATATCATG
>JBDRSD010000046.1:0-5515 GCA_043825215.1 Nanobdellota archaeon | reverse complement strand
TGCTCTCTTGACCGTCCGATGAATTTGTTGGAATCGAGAAGTTTCTTGAGCTCTTCTTTTGTGAGGCCTATTCTCTTATCCTGCGAGATGCGTTCAAGAAGGTCGTTTTCTCCTCCTTCGAGTTTGATTCTTTTGGTGACGGCAATTGAATGTTCCTTGATAGCCTCGTGCACGATCTGCCTGTCTTTTCCTTTTTTGACTGCTGAAAGGATGATCTCTTCTGATGCGAGAAATGGCAGTTCGTTTTCAAGCATTTTCCTGCTCACGTGTTCATTGACGACGAGATCTTTCATGATCTTGGTCAGAAGGTCGATGATGTGTTCAGTGAGCATGAAGTTCTCCGGGATGTCGATTCTCCTGATTGCTGAATCGTCCAGGCTTCGTTCGAGCCATTGCTCAGCATAGGTATCGTAGAAGTCTTTCAGGTTATTCATGACTTTTCGTGAGAGTGAGGAGATGCGTTCGGAGTGCATCGGGTTTTGCTTATAGGGCATGGCTGAGCTTCCGACTTGTTTTTTTCCGAAGGGTTCTTCCATGATCTTGAGGTTTGAGAGGAGTCGAAGATCAGTTGCGAATCGTTTTGCAGATGCTGCGATTCCTGCGAGGACTGAGTGGATCTTGATATCTTCTTTTCTTGAATAGGTCTGTGTGGTAAGTGAATAACTCTCGGAAAATCCGAGTTTTTTTGCGATGAGAGTATCTAGTTTCTTGACTTTCTTATGATCGTTGTTGAAGAGGGTGAGAAACGTTGCCTGTGTCCCTGTCGTTCCCTTTGCTCCGCGGGATTTTATGGATACGTGTACGCGGTCGAGGTCTTCAAGGTCTGTCAGGAGGTCTTGGGCATAATTACACAACCGTCGTCCGATGGTTGTTGGTTGTGCTGATTGGTAGTGGGTGTAGCTGAGCGTTGGTACATCCTTATACTTTAGTATTTGTTTTGCAAATATCTCGAGCAGAAGGACAAGTTTTTTCCTGAGGATGCTGAGTGCTTCGCGTTGTAATATGAGGTCGGTGTTGCATTTCACGTATTGACTGGTTGCGCCAAGGTGGATTATTCCTTTGGCTTTGGGGCAGACCTTTCCATATGCATGGATCTGTGCTGCAACATCGTGTTGTGTCTCTTTCTCCTTTTCCTTTGCACCTGCAAGATCGATGTTGTCGATATTTTTCTTGAGTTCATCGATCATCTCTTTTGTGATCTCCTTTAGCCCAAGTTCAGCTTCTGCTTCTGCGAGCGCGATCCAGCACAATCTCCAGGTTCTGACGATGTTTTGTTCTGAGAAAAGGTTGCGCATCTCTTCAGATGAGTATTTTTCTGCAACGATATCTTTATAGTCGTTCATGTGCGAAAGATGGTCTGTTTTCTGTCTGGCCCGACAGAGATGACATCTATTCTTCCTCCGGTGTATTCTTCGATGAATTGGACGATGTCTTTCAGGGTTTGTGGAAGTTGTGTGTAGTCTTTTATCTGGGTGATGTCTTCAGTCCAGCCTGGGAATTCCTTGTAGATTGGCTTGCAGTGGTAGAGCACTTCTGAAAATCTGGGGAATGCTGTGATCTGCATCCCTTTTTTCAGGGTCTCGCCAGCATATTTCATTGTTGGACCGTCGTACGTATATCCTGTGCATAGCTTGATTGTTGGAATGCCTTTTAGGATATCGACTTTTGTGAGGGTCATATGTTTGCCATTGATTCGCATGGCGTATTTGAGAGGGACAAGGTCAAGCCATCCACTTCTTCTTGTCCTTCCTGTTGTCGCGCCGTATTCGTCTGAGATGAGGCGTATGCCTATTCCGAAGAGGAATTCGTCAGGTGATTCGAGGAGTTCTGGGATTCTTGTTCCGAATTTTTCTGTTTCCTCGGTTTTTGTGTGTCCTTCGCTGCAGTAGGTCTCGCTCATCTGCCCGCCAAATTCTGTGGGAAATGGCCCGTTTCCAACTCGTGTCATGTAGAATGCCTTGGTGACGCCAAAGACGTAATCCACGTCCTTATCTTTGAGTCCTGCGCCCTTAGCGAGTCCTTCGATCGAGCAGTCTGATGAGGTCTGATACTTGGTCGTGCCGTAGTCTATGGAAAGGAGAAGCCCTTGTGCGCCTTCGAGGAGGATGTGTTTGCCGTTCTTTTTTTGTTCGATCGCAAAGAGTGTGGTGTTTGCGACGTAGCGCGCGATTCTTTCCCGATAGGTTTTGGTGTACATGGCAACGACCTTGTCAGTACTGATGATCTCAGTTTCATCATAATAATACCCATTTAAGAGATGCTCGTGTGAGAGGATCTTTTTTGCGATGTCTTTGTTCATGGCAGAAAACACATGTTTTTTTGCTGTCATGTATTTGATGATCTTTGTCTTGAAAAGTTCTGGATTGAGCATGTCGTTGACAAAGAGCCCTTGCCGTGAGACGAAGTCTGCGTAGCAGATGCCAATACCGCGTCCTGTCGTGCCTACTTTTTCTGTTGAGTCGCTGTATCTGTCTTGCAGGATGTGGTGTGGCAGGATGAGTGGTGCCTCGTGCGAGATTTTGAGATGGTCGGAATTGATGCCTTCTTGTTTGAGCATGTCCAGTTCTTCGATAGCGACGCGTGGGTCAAAGACGACTCCTCGTCCGATGACGTTCACCTTGCCTTGTGGGTCGTAGAGGATTCCTGAAGGGATGAGGTGGACAATGTATTTTTTTCCGTTGACCATGATCGTATGCCCCGCATTTGCGCCGCCGGTTCCCCTGATGATGATATCTGCCCAGTCGGAGAGATAATCGACGATCTTGCCTTTCCCTGTGTCGCCCCATTGGTTGCAGACGACGCCGACAACCTGCTTTCCATTCAAGAATTCCATTGTTTCACCTATTCATATTTATACCCTGTGTTGTGCTCAAGAAGGTTCTTTATATGTTTTGTTGTTCAGAAAAGGTGTTTTTTAAAAAAGGTGTTTGATGTATTTGAGAACGTTAGGTTCTTTCAAGATAACCCGCAAAAGTATTCTTGTTAGGTTGTCTCTATTTGTTTGTGCGAGTATTTTTTTGAGTTCTTTTTTGTTGAACTTTGTTATGAGTTCGTTCCAGTCGTCATCAGTGAATTTCTGAAATGCCTTTGCTATAAGGTAGTGCAGGTAGAGGTGTTTTTCAACTTTCCAGACGGCTTTTGCATATTCTTTTTCTTTTCCCTTTGCGATGAGTTCTCCGAGGAGCTGTCCTGCTTTCATGCCTGCGATGATGCCTCCTCCTGTCGTGTTCTTGGTCTGGCTTGCAGCATCGCCGATGAGAAAATACGGTATGCCTGCTTTTCTCACCTGCTTGGAAAGTCCTTTTTTGAAGAGAGGGATCCGTCCGGAGTGGGATGCGATGATCTCTCCCTTGAAGTTCTTGATGAATGAGTCAAATACTGCCTTCGGGTCAGTCTTGGCATCTATCCCGATCCGTGCAGTGTGGACTCCTTCTGGACAGAGCCAGGCATAGCTTCCGATGTAGGGGTAGAAGTGAATCTTTTCGTCGTGCTTTGTTCTCATGACGACTTGGATGCCGAAGCCTGCTTGCCTGTGGGTGTTGAGCCCGACATCCTTTGCGACGGTAGAATTGGGGCCGTCTGCACCGATCACGATGTCTCCTTGCTGAAGCTTGATGGTTTTTTTCTTTCCTTTGATAAGGAATGTGAGTGTCTTGTTCTTGATGGAGGTGAGCTTCCATCCTTTCTTGATTGTTGCTCCTTCTTTTTTTGCCGTCTGTTCAAGGTGCTGGTCGAATTTGTCGCGATAGAGGATGATATCTGGTTTTGCGAATCTAATCTCGACGTATTTCTTGTTTGGCGCGTGGATGCGTGCCGCGTGGATTTTTGTTGCGATGCATCCTTTTGGGATGTTAACGAGTGTGGCAATCTCGCTTGTCACAATTCCAGTGCATTGGATGGGCACTCCGATCGTGTCATGTTCTTCGTAGATGACGACACTTGTCGTCGGATCTTTCTCGCGTATTGTTTTTCCGCAAAAGAGTCCTGCAGGACCTGCCCCGATAATGTGGATCATGATGATTGGGTCTGTTTTGGATTATTTAAATGTGTTCGCTGATAAACTCTGAGTCAGAATACTTGAGATGTCATAATTAATTACTGTTCAGTGATGATGATGAAAATATTTAAATAGCCTCTCTGATTTCTCTTCTGTATGAAAGACGCTTTCATCTCATATATTGTTCTTGCAGAGCTTGTCTTCGTGCTCTTTTCGCTTTTCTCGTCTGTGGGATCCCTTGTGTTTCTCGCAGCAACTCTCCTCGTGTTCGTGAATGGATTGTTCCTCTTCGGCATGCTTCTTGTGAAGCGGCCCTGGTCGGGAAAGGAGTGGTTTGGTGTTTTTGTTGTCTTTTTGCTTTTTATCTTTTTGTATGATCGTTTTATCGTTGACGTCTTTAGCAGGAACGTTGAGCTGTTGTATGTTGTTCTTCTTGTGATCTTGTTTGCCATGTATTTTCAGGAGAAGGTGCGCCTGCCTGCAAGGGTTTCTTTTGCAAGACCGCAAGCGACAAGCAATGTCTCAAGAAAGTCAAGAAGTGTTGTGCAGATGACATCCCCTCCTCCACAAGTATCTGTATCGAAGAAGAGAGTGAAGAAACCATCTGCAGTCAATGCACGAAAGCACTTTATTGCCGAGCATTTCGGATCAGGGTTGTTGCATCCAGTCATGCGTGCATCAAAACCATTCGAGCCTGCACAATCAGTTGTCGCAGCGCCAGTCGAATTACCTGTTGTGGCAGAGCAAATAGATGTTCCTGTCACTGCAAGCTTCAACGAGGTCATTCCAGAGTCGATATTCCATGACTCGTTCACAGACGAAGTGGATGACACATCACCGCTGATCGAGGCATCTGTCGCGCCAATGGATCTTGTCGCAAGCACGAATGGCAAGAAATTCCATATGAGGACCTGCATGGTTGCGCAGAGAATCCTGAAAGAGAAGCAACTGTCCTACACAAACCCTGTGGCCTGCTTAAAGGATGGCTTTGTGCCCTGTGGCGTGTGCAATCCGTTGAAACGGAATGCTTCCTCGTAATGTCTGAAGATGCCTGAAGATTTACAAAGAATTATGTTTTTTTGGTTTTCGATTGGGTGCTTGATTATATCGTGAGAGTTATTTGGGTCGAGGTTGAAATACCTGTTTCTTAATACGCTAAAATAGGATAAGCTTTTTATATTCCTTGAAGATTCAGAAAAGAAATGAAGCCAAGATTAGTGATATTGATCGGGATTTTTATAATTTCACTCACGGGATTGATGTTTGAAGTTTTGCTTACGAGGGTTTTCTCGTCTTTGTTATGGTATCATTACGCTTTTATCGCAATCTCTTCAGCGTTGTTGGGCTGGGGATTGGGGGCGTGGATATTAACCTTTTTGTATTTGTTTAGCTCAGCATAGTTGAGTTGTGAGCATTCTGTGGAGTTCTTGTCGGATGTCTTTTTGTTGGCTTTGCCATGTGGCGATGAGGCTTGCGAGTGTTTCGTAGGTTTTGACGCCGTGTGTGCTTCGGAATGCT